>JAFUPO010000071.1 GCA_017481185.1 Clostridia bacterium
AGGGAAAAATGATGAGAACTCCATGTGAATCCTCCTTCCTTCAATTCTCGTAGTATGTACATTATATACACAAAAACGACAATTGGCAATCAGAATACGAGCGGATACAAATGTAAATGTTTGGACGTATGCTAACCGTCAGCCCCTCTGTGACTGAAAGGGTTCTGGGCCTTTGAAGAATAAAAAATCATCACCCAGTTGCATCAAAACCAGGTGATGATTTGGCGGAGAAGGAGGGATTTGAACCCTCGCTGCAGTTATCCCACACTACTCCCTTAGCAGGGGAGCCCCTTCGGCCACTTGGGTACTTCTCCATGTCAAGTGAATATAAAGCTGGCGGAGAGAGAGGGATTCGAACCCCCGGTGCCTTTCGACATCACTGGTTTTCAAGACCAGCGCTTTAAACCGCTCAGCCATCTCTCCAAAGGAACCAGCGAAAGGTATTATAGCAGATTTCTGCCGTCTCGTCAATGGTTTTCTTTAAGGAAGAAACTTTTTTTGTTCTGGACGAAAAAAAGCTTCAAAGGTATAATGAACAAAAGGGGGATTCTGCATGAAAAATATTCAGCAAAAGATTTTAGCCGTCTGCTTGATCATCTGCCTATGCCTGGCCCTGTGTGCCAGCGTAATGGCCGAAGGGGTGACGGTGGCTGAGATCCAGAAGTATGGTAATCTGGTTCTTTCCCTTAAAGGGACAGACTTTATGCGCCTGGGCTACGCTTATGGCGATGTGATCACCGTAACCATTGCAGGCAAGGAATATGAGATGCCTGTGGGCTCCAACTATTCTGATGTGGATAACGGCAGCCTCATCTGCCGGGTAACGGCTCCGGCAGATGGAGACGCGGTGATCTTGGCTATCAATATGGGCGATTTGGCCACTGCCGCTGGAATCGCTGTAAAGACCAAGACGGAGGTAGAACCGGGCTACCGATGGGATTACACAGATGCAGCAGCTCAGCCGGTGACGGTTGCTATTGCGATGAAGGAAAAAGGCGGCTACTATGACCAGTATGTGATGCACCAGCTGGTGCGCACCAACGAAAGGGCAGACTATGCTTCTCTGACGGACGAGGAATTCGCAAATTTTCGCCCGGTGACCACCTCGGGGATTGGGCGGGGGAGGCTGTATCGCTCTGCTTCACCCGTGAATCCTGAATTGAACCGTAATGCCTATGCGGATGCCGCTATGAAGGCGGCAGATGTCAAAACCGTTGTAAACCTGGCAGATACGCCCGAAGGGATGAAGGCTTATGCCGGTTACGCGGATACCTATTATCAGGGCTGCCAAATTATTGCTCTGAACCTAGGCGTTGACTTTGCAGCCCAGGATTTTCAGGCGGGTTTGGCCCAGGGCCTGAGATTCATGGCCGCTAACGAAGGCCCCTACCTTGTACACTGCAATGAAGGCAAAGACCGGGCTGGTTTTACCTCTGCCATTCTGGCGTGCCTGATGGGGGCAACAGCGGAGGAAGTGACGGCCGATTATATGATCACCTACGCCAATTACTACGGCGTTGCGCAGGGAAGCGAGCAGTACAAAGTGATTGCCTCCAGCAATATTGAAAAGAGCTTGGCCGCAGCCTTTGAGGTGGAGGATATTTATACGGTCGATTTGGCTCAGGAAGCCGCCGCCTATCTGACGGATACCCTGGGGCTCACTGAGGCGGAAGTAACACAGCTGAAAAATAATCTGGCAGAGTAATGCTTGCAAACGACCGCGCCAACCTGAAAAAGCCGCCTGGAGGTAAGTTGACTTCCAGGCGGTTTTAGCATATGCTGCAAACAATTTTACAGAACGGCGCGATATTCACCGGGAGTTTTGCCTGTAATACGTTTGAATGTTTTGGAAAAATGAGCCACATCTGAGAAACCCACTTGCTCTGCTACCTCATGGACGCGCATGGAGGGGTCTGCCAAAAGCTGCTTGGCCTTGTCAATGCGAATGTTGCTTAACAGATCCAGAAAGCTTTGGCCCGTGTGGCGGTTAATCAATTTGGATAGATGCCATTGGCTAACGTATACATTATCCGCTACGTCGCCTAGGCTTAGCCGCTGGGCATAATGCTCTTGCATATAGCTTAGCGCGGCTCGCACTACAAAGCTGGCCGCCTCAGAGGGAGGCTCGTCGCTAACAGGTTCTGCTTCCTTAACCGGGGGCAGGGCTGCCAGCCGCCGGGTCATTTCGCTAACGGCCTCGTTCAGCTCCTCCATCTTGCTGGGCTTAAGAAGATAGCGGCAAACGCCCAAATGCAGCGCTCGCTGAGCATAATCGAAATCTCGAAAGGCGGTCAGCACGCATACCTGCATCCGGGGAAATTGGCTGGCTACCGCCGCCAGCATGGTCAGCCCATCCATGTTAGGCATACGAATATCGGTAAAGAGAATATCCGGCTGCAATTGGCGGATCATCTGAAGGCCCTGCTGCCCGTCGCTTGCCGTGCCAACAACGGTACAGCCATATTTCTCCCAGGGCATCACCCGGCTGAGCCCTTCCAGAATCAGCCGTTCATCATCCACCAGCAATACCTTATACATTATTTTTACCTGCCTTTATGTCAGCCCTTGATGGCGCCAGCTGTGAGGCCCTTGATAATGTTCTTTTGCAAGAACAGATACAGAACCATTACCGGAATGACCACCACAGCCACAGCTGCCGCCATGAAGCCGTAGTCTGTGCCGTATTGGCTGGAGATTTCACGAAGAATGGCGCAAACGGGCATCAGCGCTTTGGAGCGCAAGAGCACCATCTGTACAAACAGATCATTGTAGCTCCAAATGAAAGTGAAGATAGCCACAGTGGCCAGGGCTGGGCGGCACATGGGCAGAATAATCTTGAAAAAGATGCTGAAAACACCGCAGCCCTCCATGAAGGCAGCCTCTTCCAATTCGTAGGGCAGGCTGGAAACAAAGCCCATCATCACCGTGCAGGCAAAGGCCAAATTGCCGGCCGTTTGCACAATGATTACGCTGGCCAGGGTGTCAAACAGCCCCAGATTGGTGATCATCCGATAGACTGGTACGATGGTAGAAAAAGCTGGAAACATGAGAGCGGCCACCACTAGTGACTTGGCCAGCCCCTTACCCCTGAACTTCCAGCGGGTGAGGGCAAAGGCCATCATCGTGGACAGGAGCATCACCACCAGCATCACCGTGCCGGAGATGATTAGGCTGTTTTTATACCCACGCAGGATGTTTACGTTGTTGTTGGTGAAGGCGGTTACATAGTTTTTGCCCGTGGGGGAGAGCATCACCTGGGGGCTGGTTTCATCGTACACATAGCCGCTGGAGGTGTCATAGGCTGGCAGGTTCGCAGTGGCTTCATCCTGCTGCAAGGTAGCATTGTAGCCCATCAGGCTGGCAAAGGCAGAGTTCTGGTTCAAAGCCGGTTTGTTTACATCCTTCTCCAGCTTATAGGTTCCGTCGTCGTTTTTCAAGTATTCCCGATACATTTCCCGGCCATGTTCGTCCACCATGATTTCTTCATGGATTATTCGGCCAAACTGGTCGTAGCTGTACACGGGCCGAAGGGCAGGGGTAAAGGAATCGCTTACCACCAGGGAGGAGTCTTTAAAAGAATTATTGATAACCCACACAAAGGGAAAAAGTGTAGTCAGTGCCCAAAGGATCAGCGCTACATAGATGAACGCCTTGCCAGGGGTCATCCGCTTCAAGCCACGAATCTTAGGCTTGGGGGCCAATGCAGTTTCCATCCCCTCACCCCCTATCGCTTTCTCGGCTCAGGAGCCGGCCCACCGTGCGGGAGAGAATCACACCCAGCAGCACGATGATGATGGAAATGGCAGAGCCATAATCTACATCCTGAGCGATAAAGGTTTTCTGATACATATAAGTGCCTAGAAAATGGGTTAGGCCCTTGGGCGCGCCGTTCTTGGCGATAACGCTGGGCAGATCGAACACCTTGATGGCGCCGGTGATGGCCAGGGTGGTGCAGGTGACCAACACATCGGAGATCAGCGGCAGAGTAATGTACCAGGTTTTTTTAAGCCCCGTTGCACCGTCGATGGCGGCGGACTCGTACACATCCTCCGGCACGCCGACCAGCCCGGTAAGGATTATGACAAAATAGAAGCCTACATATTGCCACAGAACTGGAATGGAGACCATGGTGAAGGCTTTTTCATCGCTGAGCCATAGGATCTTTTCGCCCCCCAGGGCGGTGACAATCTGGTTGAGCATCCCGCCGTCATAGGCATAAAATAGGCTGAACATTAAACCGATGGCTGTGGCGGAGATCACGATGGGGAAGAAGTAAACCACCCGAAAGAACTGTACGCCCCGATCAATGGCGTTAACCAACAGAGCCAGGATCAGGGCTAAGCCCACTTGAAAAATGACCGTGAGCACCATCAGCACCAGGGAGTTTTTGAGGGAAAGCACGGACATGGCATCCCCTGTGAAAAACTTTGTATAGTTGGCCAGGCCGATGTATTCCTCCCGGGGGCTGACCAGGCTACGGATCTCGAAAAAGCTGTTGACGATGTTCTCGATGAACGGATAATACAGCAGCACGAGCATCAGCA
>JAFUPO010000072.1 GCA_017481185.1 Clostridia bacterium
CCTCATTGGGCATGAACTCACTGGCTTCCAACACGCCCTCAGTGCGGCCCAATTCAACATACACAGCCTTAGGCTCCACCCGCTGCACGATGGCGGTCAGAATCTCGTTTTCCTTCTCGATATATTTGTCGTAGATCTTGCCACGCTCAGCCTCGCGGATGCGCTGCATAATCACCTGCTTGGCGGTCTGGGCTGCTACGCGCAGAAAGCCGGTGGGGGTTACATCCACCTCGCAGATATCGCCCATCTGGTAATCAGCGCGGATGCGCTGGGCGGCAGGGAGGGTGATCTGATTGCCCTCATCTTCCACCTCGGGCACGATGAGCTTGCGGGCAAACACCTGCACCTGACCGTTTTGGCGATTGATGCTCACAGCCAAATTGGCGGGCACTGCCTGGTTCTTGGTCAGATTCTTTTTGTAGGCAGCCTTAAGGGCTTCCTCAATCGCATTGTAAAGCAGCTCCTCGGAGATGTCCTTCTCCTTAGCCAGGAGGCTGATGGCCTCAATCATTTCGGGTTTCATAAACGATGGTACCGCCTTTCGGTCAATATTGTTCAATCAAATTCAACGCTTTCCACGCCGGTCATATCCACAATGGGCTTCACCAGCGCCACGGTCCTCTGGGCGAAACGCTTTTCCGCTTCACCGCAAAGGATAACCACTTCTTTATCCTGAAGGCCCATCAGGATGCCCTGATAGATCTTCTGCCCCTCCACAGGCTTGTAGAGGCGCACCTCCACCTCGTCCCCCTGGCAGCGTTCAAAATCCCTGGGCGTTTTCAGGGGCCGATCCACTCCAGGCGAGGAGACCTCCAGAAAATCATAGTCATAACTTTCCAACTTTGGCTGGACCTTACGGTGATAAGCCTCGCAGTCATCCAGGCTGATGCCTGCTTCCTTATCCAGATAGATGCGCAGGTACTTGCCCTGGGGCTCCTTATCCAAGCACACGTCCACCAGCTCATAGCCCATTTCATCGGCCAGCCGCTGGCACAGGGGGGTAACCATCAGCGCCAGATCTCCCTTGCCCATAAGCTCCTCCTTACACCCGCGAAGCGTTTCCAGAAAATGTAATTTAGACAACAGAAAAGAGCGGTTTCATTGCTCATGAAGCCTCGGTAAACCTGTTCCGCCCAAAGGGGCTCAGGCCTACGGCTTTAAAGCAACGTCCACTCTTTACAATCGAACCCTTCTTTCAACAGCTTCAATAAACCAATCCGCTGGCAGTATAGCACAAGAGCGCCCCAAAATGCAAGGGTTTCTCCCTTTTATTTCACATTCTTTGGCGGCTATGATATAATAGCGCCATCCTAAATATCAAAAGGAGCGTTTCCTATGGAAGCCTGTACCCTATGCCCGCGCCGCTGCCGCGTTAAACGCACCGCCCACAAAGGGGCTGGCGTCTGCGGTATGGGCGAAAACCCAGTCATCGCCCGGGCGGCTCCCCACTTCTGGGAGGAACCCTGCATCTCTGGCCATTATGGCAGCGGCGCCATTTTTTTCGCAGGCTGCACCCTGCGCTGTGCCTATTGCCAAAACGGCATCATCAGCCATCAGCGCCAGGGGCAGGAAATCTCCATCCCCCAACTGGCGGACATCATGCGCGCTTTGGTGGATGAGGGGGTTCACAACATCAATTTTGTCACCCCCACCCACTTTACGCCAGCCATCTTGAAGGCCCTTGATCGCTATCGGCCGCCCATTCCCCTGGTATGGAACACCAGCGGCTACGAAACCTTGGAAACCCTGCAAATGCTGGACGGCGTCATTGATATTTACCTGCCGGATTTTAAGCATTACTCCACCCGTATGGGCCAATTGTGCGCCAAGGCTCCGGATTACTTTGAGGTTGCCTCCCAAGCTATTTTAGAAATGTGCCGTCAGACCGGCGCGCCCCGCTATGATGAAGGCGGCCGGATGCTCAAAGGCACCCTGGTGCGCCACCTGATCCTCCCCGGCCTCACCAGCGAAAGCATGAAGCTGCTCACCTGGATTGCCGACAATCTTCCACAGGGCACGCCGGTAAGCCTCATGCGACAGTATACCCCCTTGAACGGGGTGAACATACCAGGCCTGGATCGCCGAATCTCCGAAAGGGAATATCGCCGGGTTCGCAGCCATATGCTCCTGTTAGAAATCCCTGGCTACGAGCAGGAAGCGCTGGCTGCCGACGCTGCTTATGTACCCTTATTTAACAGCCCCGGCAGCATTGTAGGATTAAGATAAACAGAGGCCCTGCCACCAAACGGCGCAGGGCCTCCGCTCATTCTAGCTTTTACTTTTCTTCCGCTGCGATCAGATCTTCCTTGGTGAGCGTCATCAAATCCTCCTTGGTCAGATCTGTCATGGCGGCCAGCCGATCTGCCTGGGCTGCCACCGCCCGCTCAAACAGGTTGCGCACGCCTCGGGCATTGCCAAAGGCTTTGGGTTCCAAAGCGCCCAGGGCTAGCAGGGTTCTAAGCTGCTCCTCGCTCCCCTGCGCCAGGCGGTAGCCGCTCTTGTCACAGCGCATTTCAAAGATGGCTATCATTTCATCCACCGTGTAATCAGGGAAGTCCATGAATCGGTTGAAGCGGGATTCCAGGCC
>JAFUPO010000073.1 GCA_017481185.1 Clostridia bacterium
CATAATGTCCCGCCACTCTACAAGCTGCTGCGCTATGGTCATCGCCCTCGCACAGATAATGCCCTGCCAAACCACAGGAGGATGCCGTGTGGGTCTTGCCATCGCAGTTATAATGGCCGCTCTTGCCGCAGGCTGCTGCCGTATGATCCAAATTGTCGCTAGTGGTGTGGCCCGCTAATCCGCAGGTGGCCGCATCCGGAGCGGCGGTGGGAGCGCTGCTCTTGTACAATTCCTCCAGCAGCTCCTCATAGGCGGTGCCATCGGCGGTGATGCCGCGCATATTGGCAAAGGCGTTCACAGCCTCCTGGGTAGCTTCAGTGAACAGGTTAGCATCGGAGCCGGACTCGTTGTAATCCTTCAGATAGCCCAGTTCAGCCAGCCGCACATTGAGCTCCTTTACCTCGTCGGAGCGGTCGCCCAGCTTCAGCACCTTTTCAGGCACAGGCGTGGGAGTGGGCGTAGGCGTGGGGGTAGGATTGTCAGGCTGCTCCGTGGCCGTAGGCTCATTGGGCTTCGCCGTAGGCTTCGCGGTGGGCGCTGCCGTAGGCGTTGCGGTAGGTTTGGCCTGGGCACTGGAGGCATACAGCTTTTTCAGCGTCGCAGGCCCGGCTACACCGTCCACCTGGAGGCCGTTATCCGTCTGGAAAGCCTTTACGGCAGCCTCGGTGGTCTTGCCATAAGAGCCGTCCTCAGCGCCGGCATTATAGCCCAAATCGTTAAGCCGTTCCTGAATCATCAGAACGCGCTCGCCCTTGTTGCCCACCCGACGGGTCTTATACTCGTTATATTCAGGAGCGGAGCTAGAATACAGCTTGGAGAGCAGCGCCGAGGTAGCGGTAGTCCGTTCGGTATAACCCGCATCCCCCTGGAAGAGCTTAAGGGCTCGCAGGGTCTGGTTGCCAAAGCTGCCATCCGCATTGCCCACAGGATAGCCCAAAGCGATCAAGCGCTTCTGCATATTGTAAACGCGGCTGCCGCTTTGGCCATGCTTTACAGCAGTGTAGGTGGGCTCGTCATCCTCATCGCTTTCATCATCGTAGACGTAAGGAGTGGCCGTGGGCCGCACCGTAGGCGCAGGCGTTACGGGCACGGGGGTGATCACCACCGGCGTAGCGGTGGCCAGGGTGCCCTCGGTCATCTGCCCCGCATAATGGAAAACGCCCTGGGCATCCTGGGTGTAATAAAGCACCTGATCCCCCAATACGGCAATCATCGCAATGTCCGTCTGGGTGAAGGTCAAAAAGCGATAGGTTCCTGTCGTCAGGTTGACGACAGCTGCCATCCCGTTTTCACCCAGGATCACCACAGCGTTTTCAGAAGCAGCCAACGCAATGGGGTTAGGCACCATCGCAGGCCCGATCAGGGTGGTGGCAGGCAGTGCCAGAGGATTCACCGTCAGAGGATACTGCTTGAGCATGACCCCGGTATCGGTCGTTTCAAGATAATACAGCGCGTCAACGCCTTGGGCAGCATAGAGCACATTGCTGGCTACGGTAATCTGCTGACCATTTTGGGTATGGGTCAACACGCCCTCGGTCAAAGTAAAGTTCTTGACGCGAATGGAATTCAGCAGTTCCTCAGTCGGCTGACTGGAAACGATGCTGGAAGCAGACCCATCCAGCTTCACCTGATAAAGCGCCCCGTTGGCCAGGCAGTAGAGCATGGTTTCATTCATTGCCACAATGTCTGTTACAGCAGTGCGCATCACCTTGGTGCCGCCGTTTGCATCCACCAGATAAAGATAATCATCTGCGCCAATATAGGCAGTCTGTTGGCCGTTGGTCAGCATCACATCTGCCAAGGCGCTCATGACGCTGCCCAGGGAGAGGGCCAGCACCAGCGTGCAAACCAGCGCTAAGCGAAGTTTCTTCATCCTTAATACCTCCAAATCTGAGATTCTATATAAATAGACGTAGTGACGCGTTGATTTGTTGCCATTCTACGAAAAAATTTCCTGGGATACCCTTTCAACTTATGCTATAATGGGAGCGATCATGAACCTACGGGAGGGCCTATTATGCTCAAGGCCATGAAAGCATTAGGATTTACTGCCGCAGGCTGGGTGGATCCCCAGTCGCTGCGCTTTTTGCCTCAGGTTCGCGGGATGTGCGCCGATAATTTATGCCACAGCTATGGCAAAAGCTGGTGCTGCCCTCCAGCCTGCGGCGAGCTGACAGAGATCACCGCCCAGGCCCAAACCTTTTCACAGGGCGTGGTGGTGGCTACCCGCTGCGCTTTAAAAACCCCCGGCGACCTGGATGAAATGAAGCATATTGAACTGGAGCATCAAAAGCGCTTTCACAAGGCCATGGCCTATACCCGGGCCAGGTATGAGCGCATCTTTCCCATGGGCGCAGGGGTCTGCTCCCTGTGCGAAACCTGCTCCTACCCGCAGGAACCCTGCCGCCATCCTGAATGGCTGACCCCCTCCATGGAGGCCTGCGGGCTGATGATCCTTCACGTGTGCGAAGCAGCGGGGCTGCCCTATGCCTACGGTGAAAAGGATCACGTAACCTTTGTGAGCCTCATCCTTTTGGATAAGGAGCGCCCAACGCCTCTGCCCGAGGCCCCCGCTCCCACAGAATACCATTTTAAACCCTGGGTGCTGTAAAGCAAAGGAGCCCTTCCAGTCAAAATTGGAAGGGCTCCCAATATTTTAACAGAGATCAAGTGCCCCAAAGTGCCGCTGCCGCTGGTTTTTTCACCCGCTATGTTAAGCAGGCTGGTGCCCTGCCGATGACCTTTGCCGTCCCCTGGCGTACAAGTACGGGGGCATGACATCCGACATCGGACCCGGGCTCCATTTTGTGAAATGTGGGTAAAAACAAACGACTGGCGCACACTCCAGGAGCACTCGCTTGCAACTATTATAAATCCGGCTCAAGCCCCTGTCAAGTACGATCTTGCCCGGGCAGCAATCTGATTATGTGCGAGGGAGGTGCTTTCTTTTTTGAAAAAAGAAAGCACCTCCCTCACGCTCCCACCCAAAGAAAACCATTAGAGCACTCTTTACAAACATGGTTTTTCTTTTGGGAGAGCGCGAGAACCCTTTTCTTTTTTTCAAAAAGAAAAGGGTTCTCGCAAAATCTGTATGCTTACCCCGCCTTGGGTTCGGCGCCCTTGAGCTTGGTAAAGATCATTCGGCCGGCGCTGGTCTGTAAAACGGTGGTCACGATCACATCCACCGTTTCGCCCAGCAGGCGGCGGGCATTATCCACCACAATCATGGTGCCGTCAGGCAGATAGCCCACACCCTGACCGGGCTCCTTGCCTTCCTTAACGACCTGCACAGTCATTTCCTCACCGGGCAGAACCACCGGCTTCACCGCATTGGCCAGCTCGTTAATGTTGAGCACCTTCACGCCGGTCACCCCGGCTACCTTGTTCAGATTATAGTCGTTGGTTACCACGATGCCGCCCAGCTGCTTAGCTAAACGCAAAAGCTTCACATCCACCTCGGTGAGATCGTCGTAGTCTGTTTCATCCACGCGGATGGGCAGTTTAGTTTCTTGCTGGATGCGGCCCAGCACATCCAGACCCCTGCGGCCCCGAACCCTGCGCATACTGTCGCTGGAATCGGCAATGTGCCTAAGCTCCGCCAGCACAAACTGAGGAATGACCCATTCCCCCTCCAGGAAGCCGGTCTTGCCAATATCCAGGATACGGCCGTCAATAATCACCGACGTATCCAGTATCTTTGGCCGCGCCCCCTGCGCCTCTGCATTGCGGCCCTTGAAAAGCTTTCGCTCCCGCAGGGAGCCCGTGTCTGCGCCCAGGGTCACTTCCTTGCCGCGATTGCGGCCAACGCTCAGG
>JAFUPO010000074.1 GCA_017481185.1 Clostridia bacterium
AACGATGCACAAATACAAGGAAAACCACGATCCCCCCGCGCCGATCCTGCGCTGGCCCCCGGCCCCTTTGCCGGATCCGGAGGAAAAGCCGCTGGACAGGGTACGCCAGCACCCGCCCCAGCGTACGAGTCTGGAGCGTGAGGAGCGGTGAGCACAAAACGGGTACGCAATCAGTCCATCTGTGTATGGGTGCGCCCTGACGAGATGGAGGCCATCCGGGGGCGCATGGCCGAGGCCGGGATCACCAACACGGCGGCCTATATGCGGAAAATGGCCCTCAATGGGTATGTGCTCCACGTCGATCTGGAGCCCGTCCGGGAGCTGGTGTCCCTGCAAAGACGGTGCTCCAACAACCTAAACCAAGTGGCGATCCATGCCAACACCTACGGGATTTATCCCGAGGAGATCAAGGCCCTGCAAAAAGACTACGCCGCCCTATGGGGGCCCCTGTCCGACCTGATCAAAAAGCTGGCGGCAGTGGTGGCCCTGTGACAAAAATGGGGAGCGGCCCTGTGCCGTTCCCCGGTTGTCCCGGCTTCTGGTCACGGTGGCCAGAAGTGGGGAGAGCTGACAATGGGGAGCAGGCTGCGGCCTGCTCCCCCGTTTTCTCATTTCCTGTTCGCCAGCTCCTTTACCAGCCCGGCGATATGCTCCAGCGATTTTTTATCCAGCTTCTTCAAATCGTCCACCAGCTCCGCAAGCTCGGCGGGGTACTGGCTCCCCTCATCGAAAAACTGCTGCGGCGTGATCCCGAAATATTCGCAGATATAGAAAAGCCCCTGCAACGAGGGCAGTGATTTCTTGTTCTCGATCTGGTTGATGTAGCTGTTATTCTGGCCCAGCGACAGGCTCATATCTCTTGCGGAAACGTCCCTTTGCATACGGAGCTGGGCGATCCTGTTCTGTGTAAATTCTTCGTACATGGGCATCCTCCCCTTGTGTCTTATTGTATATCGCACATAGGGGAATTATGCTGGATTTCTCCCTGTGTATTCGTTGACTTGCGATATTTTATCCTTTACAATTAGAATTGTATCGGTTGAAATACCACGCAAGGAGGCGCACGATGACAATGGAAAAAACCTGCTGCGTCACGGGACACCGCAAGCTCCCGCAGGAGAAGCGGCCCGAGGTGGAGGCGGCATTAAAACAGGAAATACTGGCGGCCATAGAGGACGGGTACACCCGCTTTCTCTGTGGGTTTGCGGAGGGGGCAGACCTGATGTTTGCCGCTCTTGTGGCGGAACTGAAAGCACAGACCCCCGGCCTGCGGCTGGAGGCTGCCATCCCGTATCTAACCCGGCTTTATGGGCAAGACCGGGCCTTTCACGATCTGGTGGCGGCCTGCGACGATATGAAGATCATATCCGAGAAAAATACACGGGGCTGCTACCATGCCCGGAACAGGTACATGGTGGACGAGTCCAGCCGGGTGATCGCCGTCCATGACGGGCGGGAAAACGGCGGGACATGGTACACCATCAACTATGCCAACAAACACAACAAGGAGGTGCGGACGATCCGCATCTGACTTCTGGTCACGGTGGCCAGAAGTGGGCGGGACAATTTCAGAAAGGGGGTGCGCCTACGGCAACAACACGCCTGATCATTCATCGGATCAGCAAGGGGGAAACCATCGCCAGCTCCCTGAAAGACCGTCTGGACTACGGGAAAGACCCGGATAAGACACAGGGCGGCCAGCTCCTTTCTTCCTATGAGTGCGACCACATGACGGCGGACGCCGAGTTCCTTTTGAGTAAGGAGCGGTATAAGGCCGCAACAGGCCGGGAGCAGAAACGGGATGCGGATGTGCTCTGCTACCAGATCCGGCAGTCCTTTAAGCCCGGAGAAATTACCCCCGAGGAGGCCAACCGCATCGGCTACGAAACGGCCATGCGCTGGACAAAAGGCCGTCACGCCTTTTTTGTGGCGACCCATACAGACCGGGCCCATATCCACAACCACATTTACTACAATTCCATCGCCCTTGACTGTACCCGGAAATACCGAAACTTTCTCGGCTCCAGCTTTGCCCTGCGGCGGCTGTCTGACCGGGTGTGCATTGAAAATGACCTTTCCATCATTGAGCGGCCCAAGCTCCACAGCAAGGGGCAATTTCTCCATTACGGCGCATGGCTGGGGACGGATCGCCAGCCCTCCTACAAGGCCCGGCTGCGCTCGGCCATTGTCGCCGCGCTCCAAAAGGGCCCCGCCGACTTCGATCACTTCCTGCGGCTCATGGAGGAGGCCGGTAATGCGGTACAGCATGGGCGGGGCGGCGTGATCTCGTTCTTCGCGCCGGGACAGGAAAGCCCCACAAGGCTGCGGGCATCCACGCTGGGGCCCGGCTTCAATCCCGAGGACATCCGGGCGGTGATCGCTGGGGAACGGCCCCTGCCGGAGCTTACGGAGGAGGCCCCGGCTCCCCGGCGTGTCAATCTCATTATCGACATTCAGGAGCGGCTGCGCTCCGGGAAAGGCCCCGGATATGAGCGGTGGGCGAAAGTCTACAACCTGAAACAGATGGCCGCCGCCCTCCAGTTTTTGCAGGAGCAGGGCCTGACGGAATATGCCCAGCTTGCCGCCCGGACGGAGGCGGCGGTGGATCGTTTCCATGCGCTGGCCGGGGAGCTGCGGGAAACCGAGGCGGCCCTTGCAAAGACTGGGGAGCTCATGGGCGCAGTGGTACGCTATGCCAAGACCCGGCCCGTGTTCGACGGGTACAAGGCGGCCCGGTACAGTAAAAAGTATCTGGCGGAGCATGAGGCGGAGCTGGCCGACTACCGGGCGGCGAAGGCTACCATGAACGAGCTGCTGGCCGGAGGAAAGCTACCCAAAATGGATACGCTGAAACGCTCCCACCGGGAGCTGACCGAACGCA
>JAFUPO010000075.1 GCA_017481185.1 Clostridia bacterium
CTTTTTAATATCAGGATTCAGAGGCATTACTTCGTCCCTCCCATCAGGTTCACAAACTCGTCGTAAAGGTAGCGGGTATCAGCCGGGCCGCCGCAGGCCTGGGGATGGAACTGCACGGAAAGGCAGGGGCCATCCGTGTACTCCAGCGCCTCGCAGGTTTGATCGTTAATATTGATCATGCGCACCTGGCCCCCTTCGGGAAGGCTGCGAGTAGAGACCGCATAGCCGTGGTTCTGGCTAGAGATAAAGCACTTGCCGTTTTTCAGATCCTTCACAGGCTGATTAGCGCCTCGATGGCCCCACTGGAGCTTGATGATCTTACCGCCCTTAGCCAGCGCCATCATTTGGTGGCCCAGGCCGATGCCCATCACAGGCACCTTGGTATCCATCAGTTCAGCGACCTGATCGGCCAGCTTGCCGGTGGCCGCAGGCACCCCAGGGCCGTTGGAGATGATGACGCCGTCAGGCTTCAACGAAAGGATCTCCTCGCAGGTGGTGGCGGCAGGCACCACGGTCACCTTCAGGCCCCGGGCCTCCAATTCCTGATGGAGGCTGTTCTTTTCGCCCAGATCCCACAGAACCACAGGCTTGCCCTCACCGTAGGTATAGGCCTGTTTGCAAGTCACCTTTTCAACGCCGGAAGGGGCAGCCAGGCTTTGCAGCTTCTTTTGCATTTCCTGAATATCCTCCGGCAGCTGATGAACCAGCGCGGCATTCATAATGCCTTCACGGCGCAGCACCTTGGTCAAAGCTCGGGTATCCACCCCGCACAGGCCGGGGATCCCCTGCGCCTTTAAATAATCCTCCAGCTTGCCCTGGCAACGGAAGTTGCTGGGGGTCTGGCAAATCTCCCTCACGATATAGGCGGAAAGCACTGGCTTTTCGCTTTCAAAATCCTCAGGGATCACGCCGTAATTGCCGATTAGGGGAAAGGTCTGCACGACCATCTGGCCCAGATAGCTGGGATCGGTAAGGGCCTCCAGATAACCGACCATGGAGGTGGTAAACACCAGTTCAGCCATGGTTTCCTTTTCAGCGCCAAAGAGCTGGCCTTTAAAGACCTGTCCGTTTTCAAGCACCAGATATCCCGTCTTCAAGGTGGCTGTCTCCTTCCATTATTTCATCAGGGCAACCATAATCGCCTTCTGGGCGTGGAGGCGGTTCTCCGCCTCATCAAAGATTTCGTTGGCATGGGCTTCAAACACCGATTCGGTGATCTCCTCGCCCCGGTGGGCGGGCAGGCAGTGCTGCACCATGCAGCCCTTGGCTGCCACAGACAGGAGCTCATCGTTGATTTGATAGCCCTTGAAGGCCTTTTCACGAACAGCCTTTTCTTCTTCCTGACCCATGGAGGCCCACACATCGGTAAAGAGTACGTCAGCACCCTTAGCCGCCTCGAAGGGATCCTCGGTCATGTAAAAGGGCTTATCCTTGGCAAAATCCAGAATCTGCTGATCCGGCTGGTAGGCATTGGGGCAGGCGATGGAAACGCTCATGCCACACTTGAGGCCGCCCACGATGATGGAGTTGGCCATGTTGTTGCCGTCGCCAATGTAGCAGATTTTGAGGCCTTCCAGGGTCTTTTTATGCTCGCGGATAGTTTGCAGATCCGCCATCACCTGGCAGGGGTGGCAGAAGTCCGTCAAACCATTGATGATCGGGATGGAGCCGTAGGCAGCCAGATCCTCCACTTCCTTCTGGGCGAAGGTGCGGATCATAATACCATCCAGGTAGCGGGAGAGCACCCGGGCGGTGTCCTGCACAGGCTCGCCCCGACCAATCTGCAAATCGCGGGAGGAGAGAAACAGCGCCTGGCCGCCCAATTGGTACATACCCGTTTCAAAGGAAACACGGGTGCGCGTGGAGGACTTTTGGAAGATCATACCCAGGGTTTTACCCGCCAAAATGGGATGGGGGATGCCCTGCCTGCGCTCTGCCTTCAGGCGGTCAGCCAAGTCCAATAGCTCAATAATCTCCTCACGGCTCAGATCCAACAGCTTTAAAAAATGCTTCATATCGATCCCTTCCTTAAATACATACTTATCTGAATTATTATACAATAATGAGCATAACTGGTTTTGTCTTTCTTTTGTACTTTCGCACCCGTCGCACTGGTTAGCATAGGCTGGTAGTGTACAGGGCACTGCCCAATCCACAAGGAGGGAACACCCATGTCCAACACCACCGGGCGCATCTGCCCCCGCGGCGCATCCTACTACGTATGGCAGGCGGGAGATACCCTAGAATCCGTTGCCCAAGCCAACAGCATCACCGTTCAGGCCATCCGCATCATCAACGAAGATGTGGACTTTGCCACCGTGGCCGCCGGGGATACGATCTGCTTACCGCCCCGACAATTGACCTGTTTAAGCGGCCAGACCTACACCGTACAGGCGGGCGATACCTTCAGCGCCATTGCCCAGCGCTTTGGCATCACGGCCCTGGAGCTTGCAGAGCGCAATCCCTACGTAACCCCCGATAATCTCCTGGTGGGCCAGGTCATCTGCGTCCCCAGCCAAACAGGCGGCAGCACCAATGGCAACGGCTCTCAGCCCGGTCTCTCCTGCCCTGTGGGCTCCTCTGCCCGGCAGATTCAGCAGGGCCAGACCTTTGCAGACCTGCTCATCGCCAACGATGTTTCCTATCGGGCCATGCGGCTTTACAATCCTCAGCTGAACCCAGGAGCACTGCTAGCAGGCCAATATTACTGCGCCCCCGCCGCCGGAACCCGCGGCCTGTGCGCCAGCGGCCAAAGCGTCTACGTCATTCTAGAGGGGGAGGATCTGCCCCTGCTAGCTGCCAAATTGAATACCACCCAGGGAACCCTTCTGCAATTGAACTCGCGGTTAGCCCCTTCGGATTTCAAGGCCGGTCAAACCATCTGCGTGCCCTAAATTCCTCCTTTTTTAAAAAACAGGGGCGGGAACGGTATCTGTCAGAAAGGCTTATCCTTCCCTAAGATACCGCTCCTGCCCCATGTGATAATAATCCCCGCCGTGGCAATCTGCCGCCACAATCAGGGGAAGGTCTTCCAAAACGAGCCGCTTGATGGATTCGGGCCCAAGGTCCTCATAGGCGATGACTTGGCACTCCTTGACGCAGGCCGCCATCAATGCTGCCGCACCCCCTACAGCTGCAAAATAAACGGAGGGGTATGCCTGCATGGCCTCCAAAACAGCCTCGCTTCTTTTGCCTTTGCCGATCATGCCCCTAAGGCCATGGGAAAGCATTAGAGGCGTGGTGGAATCCATGCGCGTGGAGGTGGTGGGGCCAATGGAACCCACCGGCTTGCCTTCAGGGGTGGGCGTGGGGCCGGCGTAATAAATGGTCTGCCCTTTCAAATCAAAGGGAAGAGGCTCCCCTGCCTCAATGGCTGCCTTCATGCGAAGGTGAGCCGCATCCCGGGCTGTATACACCACGCCGGAAAGAAGAACCGAGTCACCGGCCTTAAGCTTCTGTACCGCTTCCATGGTAAGAGGCGCAGTCAGTTTGATAGCCATGGCTCTCTCTCCTTTCTATCACAAGTATTACAGCACCGTTTCCCCATGCCGGGTCACATGGCAGGAAATGTTCACTGCCACAGGCAGCCCCGCAATATGGGTGGGATATGTGAGAATATGCAGGCCCAGAGCGGTGGTTTTGCCGCCGAAGCCCTGGGGGCCAATGCCTGTTTTATTTACCAACTCCAGCAGCCTACATTCCAACTGTTCATAATACGGATTTGGATTAGGTTTGTCAAGAGGAATCAGCAGCGCTTCCTTGGCCATTTGTGCAGCCTTTTCAAAAGTGCCGCCGATGCCCACGCCGATGACCATGGGCGGGCAGGGATTGGGCCCTGCTAGTTTGACCGTTTCTACAACGAAATCCATCACGCCCTGCACACCGTCGGCGGGGCTGAGCATCTTTAGGCGGCTCATGTTTTCGCTGCCAAAGCCTTTGGGGGCCGCAGTGATTTTTACCCGGTCTCCGGGCACCAGCTTCACATGGAGCACCGCAGGCGTATTGTCGCCGGTGTTCACCCGATCAAGCGGATCTCTCACGACGCTTTTGCGCAAAAGCCCTTCGGTATACCCCTGGCTGACCCCTGTGTTCACCGCATCCTCCAGGCTGCCGCCGGTAAAGTGCACCTCCTGGCCGATCTCCATAAAAATCACCGCCATGCCAGTATCCTGGCAGATGGGCATGGCCGTTTCCCTGGCGATGACCGCATTCTTTTCGAGGATCTCAAGCAGCTCCTGGGCAGGGGCATAGGTTTCCTTTTCGCGGCTGCATTTCAGGGCGCAGGCGATGTCTTTATTTAGATTCAGGTTGGCGCTGATCACCAGATCCCGCACCGCCCGAGTCACTTGATTCACATGGATCTCACGCATCGTATTCCTCCGTCAGATCTCTTCCAGCTCTTCCCAATAATTCTTAATCCGCAGCGCCGCCTGATAAACGGCGTTCTTTTTTTCGCCCCGGGCGATCAGTTCTTTTTGAGCGTCCCGCAGGGCCATGCCCTCCAGCATACGCTCAAAGAGCTGCGCTTCCAGGCTGGCCTCCACGGCGGGGGCTTCCTCAGGCAAATTCACCCCATGGCAGTCAAGTACCAGGCAATATTCGCCCTTGTCCGCCTTGGGATTGGCCTTAAGTTTCTCGCAAACCTCCTGGGCGCTGCCCCTGAGGGTCAATTCATGGAGCTTGGTCAGATCGCAGCTGAGGCTCGCCTGAGCCCCGGGCAGGGTGTCACAGATGGTTTCCATCAGTTCGATGACGCGATAAGGGCTTTCGTGGATGACCCCCACCGGCACGCCCCGGGCGATGGATACAAGCTTTTCTCGCAGATCCTTTTTCTCCCGGGGAAGGAAGCCATAAAAGGCGAACTCCCGCGTATCAAAGCCGCTGATGGAAAGGGCGGCCGCCATAGCGCAAGCCCCGGGCACCGCGATAACTTCAATACCTTTTTGAGCCGCCGCATGGGTCAGGCCGTAACCGGGATCAGAGATGCCCGGGGTACCCGCATCAGTGGTCACAGCCACGTCGATATTTTCCTCAATCATTCGCTGGGCCAGCGCCTCGCCCTTGGTCATTTCGTTATGCTGATGGCAGCTGGTCAAAGGGGTACGGATGCCAAAGTGATTCAAAAGCTTTGCCGTGACCCGGGTATCCTCCGCAGCGATGAGGCTCACTTTTTCAAGCACCTCAATGGCCCTAGGGCTCATATCCCCCAGGTTGCCAATGGGCGTTGCAACAACATAAAGCGTGGGCATAGGCTCTCCTTTTATTACAGCTTTTCAGCCACTCGCAATTTGGCGCTGCGCGCGCGGGGATTCATTTCCACTTCATCCTTGGAGGGCTTCACCGCGCCCCCGGCCAGCACCTTGGCCACGGGCTTTTTGCCGCAGGTGCAGATGGGCGCTTTAGGCGGGCAGGTGCAGGGGTTCTGCATCCGCTGAAAGGCTCGCTTGGTAAGCCTGTCCTCCAGGGAATGAAAGGTGATTACCAGCAGCCGGCCGCCGGGCTTCAAGAGGCTCATAAAATCCTCCAGGGCCTTTTGCAGGGGATCCAACTCGTCGTTCACAGCGATGCGGATGGCCTGGAAGGTGCGGCGGGCCGGGTGGCCGTCATCCTTGCGGCGCACGGCCTTGGGGATGGCCGCATCCAC
>JAFUPO010000076.1 GCA_017481185.1 Clostridia bacterium
TGCACCGGATGCAACGATTTGCGATGCCGGCTGCGGCCTGGGTTATCTTTCGGCAGCTCTAGCTCCCCATGTAAAGCATATTACTTGCGTGGACATTAATCCCCGTGCTATTCACTTTGCACAAAAAATGTGCCATGAAAAGGGCCTGGCCAATGTAACCTCCCTGTGTGCCGATATGTGTCAGTGTCAGGATATGTTTGACAATATCATCTTTTGCCTCTATGGAAGCATCGAAGAAGCTGTGACCATTTCGCGCCGCTGCTGCAGGGGCAAGGTTGTGGTAATCAAGCGCAACTATACGGAGCACCGTTTCTCCATGCTTCCCCGACAGCGGTTATTGGACCATTATGCCTCATCAGCAGACTACTTGACTGCCCAGGGCATCAAGTTCGCTCAGTGCAGTTTTTCCCTGCGCATGGGGCAACCTTTTCGCAGTTTAGAAGAAGCTAAACATTTTTTTGAGCTATACAGCCATGTGGATGATCCTGCTTTGATCACAGATACATTTGTCCAAAACAAGCTGATCCCCATTCGTCATGGAGATTATCAGTACTATATGCCCCACGATCGGCAGCTGGGCCTGCTGGTGTGGGATGCGCAGGAAGGAAACCGCCATGCATGAGATTTTTACCCATTTGATCTATGAGCTTCAAGCCGGTCGCGATTGTGAACTGGTCACAGTGGTCTCCCATCAGGGTTCAACCCCCCGGGGCCAAGGCGCTCAGATGCTCATGGGCGCGCAGCGTCGAATTACCGGCACCGTAGGCGGCGGCAATGTTGAATTTCAATCTGAAAAAAAGGCCATGGCATTGCTCAAGGAGCAAAAAGGCGACCTTGTGGAATATGCCTTGCATACCGACGTTAAAGAAAACATCGGCATGATCTGCGGCGGCGATGTAACTATGCATTTTCAGTATGTAAAAGCCAACCAGGCCAATATGGCTTTCGCCAAAGCATTGCTGGATAGCATTAGCGCTCATGAAGCGAAATACCTAAATCTTTATGCTGACGGCAGCCCCATGACCCTGACCGATCAGGCCGATCCTAAAGCTTATTCATTGCCTTTGCCCGTAGGCGAGCGAGCAGTAATCTTTGGCGCAGGCCACTGCGGCCTGGCGTTAGCGTCCATCCTTCACATGGTCGGTTTCCATGTAACCGTGGTGGACAACCGACCTGAGCTGCTTACCCCAGAACGCTTTCCCCAGGCGAAGCAGCTGATCTGCGGCGATCTGGAAAACATCTCCGATCACATTCAAATCACCCCTGAAGATTACGCCGTTATTATGACCAATGCCCATACTTATGATTTTGTTTTGCAGGCGCAGCTGCTTCGCAGCCCTATGGCTTATCTAGGCGTCATCGGTTCCCGCCGCAAAAAGGCCTCGGTGGATGCCCGGCTCCGGAAGGTTGGCATTACCGACGAGATGATCCAAACCGTTCATTCGCCCATCGGCATCGAAATAGATGCAGTAACGCCCGAGGAAATCGCCGTAAGCATTGCCGGCGAGATGGTCAAGGTGCGTGCGGAGCTTCGCAAGAAGGCTGCAAATAGTCAAAGCTCATGCCCGATGCACACCGCCGGTGCATAAGCGCTTAGCGCTGTTTCTTAAAATTATTTTGCAACCCTCAATAATACGAGCGCCCCCTTTGCTTAAAGCAAAGGGGGCGCTCGCATTTATTCCATCCAGGCCAGTTAGCCTGTCACAAATCTGACACGCCGATTTTTTCAACCTGCCAGCAGCCATCAGACCAGCGAAGCACATTGATAGCGCCAAACTCCTGGACCAGCTTCTTTTTCTTGCAGGTTGGCTCACCCAACAGGCTGCAAAGAAGCAACCGATTGATGCCGCCGTGGGCGACCATCACAGCGCTTCTTTTCGTGCGCTGCTCCACATAGGAAAGGGCTGGCAGGATTCGCGCAAGTCCCTGTTGGTCGCTCTCCCCTCCGGGAGGACAGGAAAACTCCTGCTTGTGCTCAAAGTATTGGGGATACCTTTTTTGAATCTCGCACAGAGTGAGGCCGTCCCACTCTCCGCCATCAAGCTCAATCAGCTCGTTGAGCATATGCAGGGGCCTCAATAAACCAGCTATCTGCTCTGCCGTCTGCCTAGCCCTGAGAAGAGGGCTGCTGTACACGGCTTCCACATCAATGCTGCGAAAAATCTCACCCAGCCCCTTAGCCTGTGCATAGCCGTGAGGGCTGAGAGGGAGATCGCTCTTTTGCCCCAGGCACATAACCTCTCCGTTGGGATAATCCGGCTCAGCGTGCCGGATCAAATAGATGATTTTTTCGACCACCGTTCTCCCTCCCTTTAGGCAAATAATGGTTTTCATCTATCGCGGCTACTTGGCAAATGGCAACCGCTGCTCCGCAACTGGGGATGCAGCAACATATCAAAGGTTTATAATATGTTGTTGACAGTTTGATAAATATTAGATAAAATAGAGGTGTCTTCGAGCCCTCCTGCCTAAGGCAATCGCTAAGGCATCAGGGCCGGATCAAGCTATTGATCAAGGGTTGTGCTGGAAACGGTATGGCCTTCCTGTTTGAAAAGGAGACGGAATGCAAAGGGGCCCATAGTCAATATAGGCTGAGATGTTTTGTAGTCCGCATCCTTTTTGTTAGGATTGCGGGCTTTTTGTTTTCCTCTTTATATAAAGAAAACAGCCTGACATGGTTGCAGATTTTTCTCTCTATTGATAGAAAACGGCAGAGGTGAGAGCTCCGCCGTTTCCTATAGATATGGGAGAGAGCCGTTATCAGCTCTCCGGGGACCATACCAATGTTATGATAGCGGCTTTCTCCTAAAAAATCAATATGAAAAGGAGAAAAACCCATGAAAACCCAAAAACTCGTCGCCCTGGTTTTAGCCCTTGTCCTCTCTTTGATGATGTCTGTCTGCGCCTATGCGGAGGAGGAAAAGACCGAGCTGATCGTCTTTGCTGCCGCTTCCATGACTGAAACCCTGACTGAGATTGGCGATATGTATAAGCTGGTCGCCCCGAATGTAGAGCTGGTCTTCAACTTTGACTCCTCCGGCACGCTTAAAACCCAGATCGAAGAAGGCGCTGATTGCGATGTTTTCATCTCTGCTGCGCCCAAGCAGATGAA
>JAFUPO010000077.1 GCA_017481185.1 Clostridia bacterium
GAATAGGCGGGCACGTTGCACACGGGGATATTTCGCTCCCGGCAGGCAGCAATGTCGATGTTGTTGTAGCCGGTGGCCAATTCGCCCACATATTTGAGGCGGGGCAAAGCCTCAATGATTTCGCGGGTCAGGGCCACCTTGTTCACCAAAACGGCATCCGCCGCCTTGGAGCGGGAGACAATTGCCTCCGGCGGCGTGCGGTCATAAACCGTGAGGCTGCCCAGGTTTTCCAAAGGCGCCCAGGAAAGATCCCCCGGGCTGACGGTGTAGCCATCCAATACGACAATGTTCATCGGTTACCTCCGCTGTTAAGTGTTAAGGGTGAAGAACTAAGAGTGAAGCGTTTTTGTTTCTTATCTCCACCCGGAAGGAACTATGCGAAAGGCGTTTACTGCTTCGGGAACTGCGTCCAGGCGCAGCCTGGCACCCGGAAGGAACTCAAACGAAGGCGTATCGCCCCATCGGGAACTGCCTCCAGGCGCAGCCTGGCGGGCGGATACAGGATCCGCCCCTACGACGCGATGTAGGGGGGCATTGCATATGCCCCCGTAACGTAACACCCGGAAACAATTATGCAAGGGGCAGTTCCTCCCATCAGGAGCTGGGGTTCAGGGGCTCAGCCCCTGGCGGGAACTGCGTCCAGGCGCAGCCTGGCGGGCGGATACAGGATCCGCCCCTACGATGCGATGTAGGGGGCATTGCATATGCCCCCGTAACATAACACCCGGAAACAATTATGCAAGGGGCAGTTCCTCCCATCGGGAGCTGGGGTCCAGGGGCTCAGCCCCTGGCGGGAACTGCGTCCAGGCGCAGCCTGGCGGCTCGGGGAAAAGGAAACAATCCCTCAGTCGGCTGCGCGACAGCTCCCTTAAGGTTGCCGTAAGGCGACTAGCACCAGCGGTTGCTTGCAATCGCGGTGCGTAGCCAGCACGGCTTAAAAAGCCGGGATGGCCGCTAAAGCACGAGGGAGCCTTCTCTATAGTTTATTATCCCACTGCGCCTGCTTGAAGCCCGTGAGTACAAAATCCTCCCCGATAAGCAGTGGCCGCTTCACCAGCATACCGTCGGTGGCAAGAAGGGCCAGCTGTTCTGCCTCGGTCATCTGGGGCAGCTTGTTTTTTAGATCCAGGGCCTTGTATTGCAAGCCGCTGGTGTTGAAAAAGCGCTTGAGGGGCAGGCCGGAGGCGTGGTACCACTGGGTCAGCTCCTCCAAGGAGGGGTTATCCTCCTTGATGTTTCGCAGGGTATAGGCGACGCCCTTTTCGCTCAGATACTTCTGGGCCTTCTGACAGGTGGTACACTTGGGGTAGCAGATAAACAGCATAGGATTTACCTCCTCATATGCCCCGCCTGCGGCGGAAGTTTAGAGTTAAGAGTTTAGTTTGTTATGTTCATCCGAAAATAACTTAAACGAAGCGCATTGCCCCTTCGGGCACTGGGGTGCAGGGGATGATCCCCTGCCTCAAGGCGTTCAGGTCTTTTTCATAGGCCGGGGGCAGGGGGGCTGTGAAGGTCATCCGCTCGCCGGTGACCGGGTGGGTGAAGGACAGGGAATAGGCGTGGAGCAAGAGCCGATGGGCGGTAACGCCCTTTTTAAAGCCGTAGATAGGATCCCCCGCCACCGGGTGATGAATGGAGGCCATGTGTACGCGAATCTGATGGGTGCGCCCGGTGATCAGGTGCACATCCAGGAGGGTGGCGTTTTTAAGTTCTTCCAGAACAGTCCATTGGGTTTGAGAGGGGCGGCCCTGGGGATCGATGGCCATCTTTTTGCGATCCTTCTGGCTGCGGGCAATGGGCGCGTCAATGAGGCCGGAGGTTTCCTTGAAGCTGCCCTCCACCACGGCCCGGTAATGCTTTTCCATCAGCCGATCCTGCAATTGCTGGCTC
Source organism: Clostridia bacterium (assembly GCA_017481185.1). Next base: position 1,891 of record JAFUPO010000077.1, read on the forward strand.
AGGGCCAGGTGGGCGGCGTCGTTCTTGGCCACCAGCAGGAGGCCGGAGGTATCCTTGTCCAAACGGTGCACGATGCCCGGGCGCATTTCGCCCCCGATGCCGGAAAGGGAGGTGAGATGATGCAAAAGGGCGTTGACCAGGGTGCCATCCTCATTGCCTGCGGCGGGATGCACCACCATGCCGGCGGGCTTTTCCACCACGGCCAGGTGCTCATCCTCATAAAGGATGGTGAGAGGGATGTTCTGGGCCTGGGCGGCAGCCTCCTTTACCGGGGGCAGGGTGAGGGTGATTTCCTCCCCGGATTTGGGCTTCATGCCGGGCTTGGCAGCGGCAGCGCCCCCCACCAGCACCTGCCCTTCTTTAATGAGCTGGGCAATGCGGGAGCGGGTGAGGCCGCTGGTTTCTGAAAGGATTACGTCCAGCCGGGATGCGCCGTCTCCTGCGCAAGTGATGATCTCAGCCATGTTGAGGCCTCCAGTCATTGGTACGGAATAAAAGGCTGGCGGCCAGCAGCGCGCCGCCTGCGCAGATGGCTGCGTCAGCCAGGTTGAAAACGGCAAAATCCATAAAGGTCACGTCGATCATATCGATCACAAAGCCGTAAAGCAAGCGATCCAGATAGTTGCCCAGGGCGCCCCCCAGGATGGCCCCGGCGCACAGCTTAGGCCACAGGCCCAGGCGATAGCCCCGCAGAAGGAAATAGCCCAGGAGCAGCACCAGGGGCGTAAGCACATAGCCCACCCAGGGGGTCCGGCTGAAAATGCCGAAGGCAGCGCCGGTGTTTTCGGCATAGACGAGGCGGAAAACACCGGGCCAGAGATGAAGGATTGTGCCGTCCGCCAGGGTAATGAGAGTCCAGATTTTTACCAGGCGGTCCAGGATGAACACGCCGATGGCTGTGAGGATCATAGGCCGCCTCCTTTACTGCAAGCGCTTCTGCACCACGCTGACGATCTGGGCCAGGAAATCGCCGATCACCGGCAGATTATGCCGAGCCAAATCCTGAAGCATCATAACGCGAATAGCGCCCAGAATGGTGAAGCCCACGGCCATGCCCAGGCCCCGGGCTACGCCGCCGAAGAAATGCTTCCAGAACCAGCGCCTGCGGTCATCCATATAGCGGATGTACTCCGCCAGGCCCAGCCGCTGGGTGGCGGTTATCCATTGGGCGATCTGATCCTTTAAATCCTGGGGCCAGGGGGATAAACGCTCATCGTCTTTCATAATGCACCTCGGGAAATAGCTTCCCAAGATGATGAGCACCCCATACCTAAAACCGGTTTTCTTTGGGTGAGGGTTCGGGAGAGGGGCTTTCGTTTGCAAAAGAAATCCCCGC
>JAFUPO010000078.1 GCA_017481185.1 Clostridia bacterium
CACTGCATGAGCGATACCGGCGCGGTGCGCTGGTCGTTCCAGATCGGCGCAAACGCCGGGCTGCACTGCACGGATCACACCATCGTCGCCTGGGTGGGCCCCACCGTGTACATCCTGGATGAAAACGGCAACTCCTCCTACAACGACAACCTGGGCGAACAGATCCAGTTTGCCCGCGCGGGCGCGCAGTACATTGCCGCAGCCGTGGGCGATGACGATTCCCCGCGCCTGGTGGTTAAGGACCATACCGGCGCGCATATGGACGAGGAATCCGACGCCTATGCCAACCTCATCCTGCTGGATGTGGGCTTCTACGGCAAAAACGGCGAGTATATGTGGACCCTGGCGCTGGATGTGTACGGCACTGCCGCCAACACCATCCTCAACACCTTTGAGGTGGGCCGCATGAACACCGGCGTTACCTCCCTGGGGGAGGCCATCACCTACAAGATTCTTTATGAAAACGCCAGGCTGCGGGTAATCAGCACCCGGCAGATGCGCACCTTCAACTATCAGGGCATTGAGAACACTGCCGAGACCATGCTGGTCTACGGCTGGCGGCTGCTGGATCATGAAATCCCCCGCAACGGCGATGCGCTGATGCTCTTTGCCCCCACAGCCCAGACCAACAGCACCTACGCCATTTCCGAAATGCGCCTGCTCTATGGCGATACGGATCGGCGTTACACCCTGCCCAGCGTGTGCGCTGGCGGCACGGTGTATAATAACGCCCTGTACGCCTTCTCCTCCCAGTACATTTACCGGGCCCGCCTGGGAGACCAGCGGTTCACCGCTACCGATATGCCCATCGCGGGCAAAGAGGTGACCGACTACCTGGGCCGCATGGATAACGGCAAGGTGCTTCTGGCCTGCGGGGAAGAGGTTTACGCCGTTACCCTGCCCACCTAACCAAGATTGGAGGCGACGCCTTGAATATTGTGGATTATGTGATCCTGGGCATCATCGGGCTCAGCGTTCTGTGGGGCTTCTACCGGGGCTTCATCCAGAGCGTGCTCAACATGGGCGGCTGCCTCGTTGCCCTGGTGGGCTCCTTCTATGCCTATCCCCATCTGGCCCAGATGATCCAGAGCAATCAGGATTTAGTGCGCAACCTTATCCACTACACGGATGCGTCCTCCCGCCTGGGGGATCTGGAATTGTCGTTGACCAATGTGAGCGCCCTGGGCCAGGAGACGCTGAACACCATTCTCTCCAACGTGGCCCTGCCCGAGCCCCTGTCCAGCCTGCTTTCCTACAATTTGGAAAACAAGGTCTTTGCGGCTCAAAACATCACCACCGTATCGGATTATGTGAATCAAACCATCGTGTCGGTGAGCATCAACATTATCTGTTTCCTTTTGTGCTTTGTGGCCATTTACCTGGTCATCTCCGTGGTGTGCAACCTTTTGCGGGCGGTGTTTCGCTTCCCGCTGCTCAAGCAGTTGGACTGGCTGGTGGGCGGCGTTTTCGGGGCACTTCGGGGCGTGATCTTCTGCTATGCTATTTTCGTTTTGATCCCACTGGTGCAGACCATTATCCCCTTTGAGGAGTTTGGGGTTTTGCTGGAGGCCAGCGCCCTCGCCCCTATCTTTAATAACGGGAATTTGATCCTGTCCATTATGAACAGGGCGCTGTAGGGAAAGAAAATTGTTTACCCCCGGCCCAAACGAACAACAGACGGTCAGGATAGCGTGTGCTGCGTTTGGCAGTATGCGCTATCTGCATTTGGGGCGTTTTGATTTTTGAGAAAACTGTTAGCAGCTAAGGGAAGTGAGAAGATGGCGCTTAACCCCAATATCATCATTCGCAGCACATCAAGATATGTTAACACAAAGGCATCTGAAGAATATGTAAGCGTGCAATTTAAATATCCCGATATGCAGCAGGAGTGGGAGGGCTGGGTTCCTGTAGAGTATCGTAGAACAGGCGTTTCCATTGCTCCGGAGGAGAGGGATGAACTGGAGGCGTACCTTCACAGGGTTTATGCGCAAATGCACCCGTCCCAATATAAGGCCTGGGTGGAAACCCAGGAGCGGTACTGGAACACAACGCGGTCGGTGGAAACAAAAGACATCTTTAACTTGTTGAAAGACGGCAAATGGCATTGCAGAAACTGCGAGATCTCTAATCCCAATTTTGCAAGAAGAATTCAGGATATTAAAGAGTTGGGCTACACGATCGCCACACAAATAAACTACCATTGCCCTGTTTGCAACAACCGTCGCAGCACAAGGCTGCAATTGTTGCCGATTGACCGCGTTGCGCTGGCGGGCAACGGCTATGAAACATGGTCCGCCGCCCTCAGACGCAGAATAATACGTGTGTTGGGCGGCGTAGACATCTATGAAAATACCCAGAGCAGAAGCTGCCTTCCCGATCATAAGTTTTCTGAAATTCGATGGGATAACGATACGAAAGCAGAAAATCCAGCAACGATGACGGATGAGGAAATAAGGGCTAAGTTTCAACTGCTGTCTAACCAGCGAAATCAGCAAAAGCGAGAGGTGTGCCGCCAGTGTTTTCAAAGCGGAAACAGGGGCACGATATACGGCATTTCCTTCTTTTATGAAGGGGGAGCGACCTGGGATCCTAAGATTCCCCCAAAGGGGAAAGCGGCAGAAAAAGGATGTATTGGGTGCCCGTGGTATGATATTGCAAGATGGCGCAAAGAACTTGAAAAGCTGATTGCTTCGAGCAAGAAACAGGCGTAAGCGAAGAGCCATTGGTTTCTATGCATTTTGTGGTATAATGTACGGATGACAGGAGGGAGACGCGGTTGATCAAAACAGTTGGCAGCGTCTGCTCGGGTATTGAAGCGGCATCGGTAGCATGGAAAGCATTTGGCGTTCAGTTTAGCTGGTTTTCTGAAATCGCTCCATTTCCGTCCAGAGTGCTTGCTGAAAAGTATCCAGCCATCCCCAATCTTGGGGATATGAAAGATTTGCCGGAAAAGATTACGAGGCGAGAAATAGAAGCGCCGGATTTAATATGCGGAGGAACGCCGTGCCAAGCCTTTTCTTTGGCAGGTAGGCAAAATGGCCTGAAGGATGACCGGGGGAACCTTACTTTAAGATTTGTGGATATTATAGATGCGAATGATGCTGTGCGCCTAGCCGCGGGCAAAAGCAGATGCAGCGTTTTTTGGGAGAATGTTGAAGGGGTTTTAACGGACAAAACAAATGCCTTTGGGTGCCTGGTTTCCTTCCTGGCGGGATTTGGCGAAGTACTTGCTGTAAAAGGCAACAAATGGCCCAATGCAGGGCTAATTCGTGGAAAAACACGAAATGTAGCTTGGCGGGTTCTGGATGCCAAATACTTTGGATTGCCCCAGCAGCGACGCAGATTATATCTTATTGCCGGGGGAAAGGAGCTTTGCCCGGAAAACATTTTGTTTGAGGCGCATCGCAAAAGCTTTGAGGAGTACCCCTCCTCAGAGCTGTTGTTTGACAAGGAGGGCCATGAGTTTGAAGTGTTTCGCGAGTATGCGGATTGCCTATATTCGGCTTATGGCACCAAGTGGAACGGAAACGCAGCGGCATACAACGGCTCCTTGTTTGTTGTGCAGGATCGCCGGCTCAGACGCCTTTCACCCCTGGAGGCGGAGCGGTTAATGGGTTTTCCTGATAACTATACCAATTTGGTTGGAGCAAAAAAAACAAACCGGTATCAAGTTGCCGGAAATTCCTGGGCGGTTCCTGTGGTAAGCTGGATCGGCAAACGCCTTATTGTGGGGAGCGATGAAAGGATTGCTCTGGGCGAAGCGGATTTCGCTTTGGCGGATCGTATCATAAGGATACAAAATGACGGAGTATTTTATAACTTGGGCAAGGACGTTGTGCTGCTGGGGGATGGCACTACGCTGAATTGCACCCCGGTGCCGGAGAACTGTGCTTTTGCGAGCCTGAAAGAAATTGTTTCGCCGGATGCGCCTGAAGATATTTATATTTCCCCTGTTGGGTGTTATGGTATTTTAAGGCGAAAAATGGAACGCAATCTAAAAATCAATCCAAGATTAGAGGCGGTGCTGCTTTCTATTGCATCGCAGATGCCCCCGGAAGAAATTGAAAAAAAGTCGAGAATTCAGCATCGCGGCCGCTTTAGCACGCCAAACGAATCGGATCGTGAAGGCGCAAAAGAAGGCAGCCCTGGGCAGAGCCTGATCGAAAAGAAGGCCAAGGAGGAAAATGGGCCGGCTGAAGCATCGAACAACGGTTTGCCCCCTCTTCCCTATGAGCAATTATCCATGCTGGATGTTTGCAAGAGCTGAAAAAGGCCGCCATGAGGCTGATGACGCAAGGGTAAAGCCTGCGGCTTTCAGCTCTTTAATGAATAGCGCAATGATAAACGCACCTGCCTTATGGCAGGTGCGTTTCAGCTTGTCGAAAAAGTCCAGCGAGAGCTGGGCTTTTTCACGTACAGATGATAAAATAGAAGAAAAGAGGGAAAGAGGAGAAAAGCAGATGTTGAATCAGCAGCAGGAACTCCGACGCCGAGTAGTAGAAATTCTGA
>JAFUPO010000079.1 GCA_017481185.1 Clostridia bacterium
AACCCAATTCGCGGGCATTTTGCATCTGAATCTTATGGGCAGCTGTGGAAATATCAGCCAGTACGGCGCTTTGAGCGCCGCGGCTAAGCGCCTCCATGGAAAGGGCGCCGCTGCCTGCAAACAGATCCAGCACACGGGCATTGGGGCAATCAAATTGCAGAATATTGAACAGGTTTTCCCGAACTCTGTCCAGGGTTGGCCGGGTATCCCGCCCCGGCGGCGTTAAGATGGTGCGCGAGCGCGCACTGCCTGCAACGATACGCATTTTAGATCAGGCGCTCCGGTTCCTGAGCGGCCCTGGCTTTACGACGCTTTTCCTCCTGGCGCTTGCGCTGGCTGGCGGCAATATCCGTGTGCACCTGGGAACGAGCCTTGGGGCCGCCCTGATAGCCAACAGCATAGGCAACTGCCGGAAGCAGACAAAGGAGGGGAGAGAACCGCTCCAGCCACAAAAGGGCGAGAGCATTGTCTGAGCCGACAATGTTCATATAGGGCATCATCATCACCCGAACAATGATCCGTACATAGTCGGTAAGCTCCATCTGAATCGGCTGATGATAATAGGTCAAGGCGCCGCCGATTTCCGGCCGCCGCTCAAAGCCTTCAAGCCAATCGGGCAAGGGGCCCAGCGAGAAGGTCTGCAATTGTGCGGTCAACGCAAGGACCAAACAGATGATAAAAAAGGGTACAGAGCCGACCATGCCGTTCAAAAAGCCCTTTAATGGATGAAAGCAGCGGGCTGCATCCGCCGGGCTGACCTGGCGACCGCTTTCCTTACGCTGATAGATGATCTCGCTATAAGTCACGTCAGCTACGCCGGCGTTTAAGCCATTGGCATAGACCAGCCCCAGGGATAAAAGAATCAGCAGACCATTGGTCAGAATACGCCCAAAAGCACCATCAAAAACCAAAATGGTCCCCACTATTAAATAAAGCAGATAGGTGGTCAGGATGTAGCCTGCTACGGATAAGCTGCGCTTAAGGAGCAGCTGGTCCGCAAGCGCACCGCGCTGGTAAGGTTTTTGAACGAGCTTTTTCTTTTTCTTATTCGCCATGAAGAAGGTTCCTTTCACAGGGGATGATGGCTTTGCCTGCCCAATAAAAGTCTGCGGGAAAATCGTGGCGCTGGCGCGGCAAAGGCAAGAGAGAAAATTGATGAGGAAGGAGTAGCGCAAGCGTTGGGCAGGCCACCAGGGGCAGATAGCGGTCATAATATCCGCCGCCCTTGCCCAGTCTGGTTCCCCACCGGTCCGCTGCTTCGCAGGGAAGAAGCAGCAGAGAAATAGCTTCAGGAGCTACCAAAGGGGCAAAGAGGGCTGGTTCCCAAAGGCCATAAGGCCCCTTGATGAGCTGATCGGTCCTTGTGACGCTTGCAAAAACCATTTGCCCAGGCCCCTTCAAACGTGGAAGGCAAAGGGCTTTGCCATCTGCCAGAATCCCCTCGTTGATAGGCTGAGTGTCCATCTCCCAGGGAAGAGGAACATAGCTGGCGATCAAAGGGGCCTTTTGATAAATCGGCCATTGCCGCAAAGCCGCCAGTGCATTCAGCCCGGCCTGGTAGCGCTGTTCAGGCGGTAGAATCTGGCGAAAGGTGCGGCGCAGCTCACGCTTATTCACAAACGTAGAAACGAGGCACCCGCTGGGTAGCGGCCAAGAGGATCTCGTAGCTGATGGTGCCCGCCCAGGAGGCCAATTGGTCAGCGGTGATGGTTTCGTTTTGCTGAGTTCCCATCAAAACCGCTTCGTCGCCAGCTTGTACATCGTCCAGATGGCTGACATCAACCATCATTTGGTCCATGCATACCCGGCCCTGGATGGGTGCTGGCTGGCCGTGGATGAGCACATACCCCCCATGGCCTGAAACGACCCGGTGGTAGCCATCGCCGTAGCCCACCGGCAGGGTAGCCACCCGCAGGGGTCTGTCCGCCGTAAAGGTGCGGCCATAGCTGATGGTATCGCCTGGATCAACGGTTTTCACATAGGAAACAGCAGTGACCCACTTCATGGCAGGCCTCAGCGCTATGGCTGTGGGATAGGGAGGACAGCCATAAAGGGAGATGCCAGCCCGAACCATATCCAAACTCATTTCAGGAAAACGGGACAGCGCGGCGCTGTTGGCACAGTGGCGCATCACGCCCAGTCCGTCAGTCAGCTTCAGAAAACGCTGAAACTGCTGACGGGTAAAGGCCTCAATTTCCCCATCCGCATCAGCAAAATGGGTGAAGGCGCCGGTCAAACGCACCTGGGGGGAGGTCTTGAGGGCGGCCAAAACTTCTTCGCGTTCTTCAAGCGTCCTCACGCCGATGCGGCTCATACCCGTATCCACCTTTAAATGGGCGCTGACTGTCATACCGGTTTCATCACAGGCCTTAGCCAGCCAGGTGACCATGTGGCTGTCGCAGAGGGTCGCCGTCAAGCGATGCTTGACCAAGGGAACTGCCTGGCCTGGAGTCACAGGGCCCAGCACCAGGATGGGTGCCTCGATCCCTGCTTGGCGCAGCAGTTCGCCTTCCTCGGCAATGGCTACGGCCAACCAGGAAGCACCGCTTGCCAGAGCGGCCTGAGCTACCGGAACGATTCCGTGACCGTAAGCGTCGGCCTTGACCACGGCCATTACCCGGGCGCTTTGGGGTACGGCCTGGCGGATAGCCCGAATGTTATCCCGAATAGCAGAAAGATCCACCTGTCGGTAATGCGTTCGATACAAAGGCTTGCGCCTCCTGAAAAAATACTTGCTGAAACATTATAGCGCAACTGCGCAGAAAAGACAACGCAAGGGAGGTTTTATTGAGCGGCTCCTGCTTTGAAGGCAGCCAGGTTGACCGTCAAGGTCTTGGGGGGGACGCAGGCAGCAATGGCCGCTTCCCAAACCTCCTGGTTCCAAGGTAAATATTTGGAAAGCGCTCCCAGGAGCACCAGGTTCACCGCACGCTGGCTGCCGCTGGCAATGGCCATTTGAAGCGCATCCATGGCTTCCACCGGATGGGTAGCGGCGAGGGGCTCCAGGCAATTTTCAGGGTAGGCGGCGTTGCCCATGATCACCGGCATGGGCCAGATTTCCTGGGTGTTGACGATGAGCACCCCACCGGGCTTAAGGAACTCCGCCGCCCGGGCAGCCTCCAGGGCTTCAAAGGCCACTACATAATCCGCCTGTCCCAAGGAGACAAGAGGCGCATGAACCTTTTCGCCCACTCGAACATGGGTGATAACGCTGCCGCCTCGCTGAGCCATGCCGTGAACCTCGGAAACCTTAACTTCGCAATTCATGCGCAGGGCGGCATCGCCCAGAATCTTGCTGCTCAAAAGAGTGCCTTGGCCGCCTACGCCGACGATGACCAGATCGAAAGAAGGCATTTTCCTTTTGCTTCCTCCTCCTTGCGGATGGCTTCAAAGGGGCAAACGCTCTGGCACAGGCCGCAGCCGGTGCACAGGCTGGTATCCACCCGCACACCTTGGGCAGTGCGCTGGAGTGCCGGGCACCCCAGGCCCATACACAGGCCGCAGTTACGGCAATCCTTGATCACGCAGGGAGCAACCTTTTCTTTAATGAGCAGGGCGCAGGGCCTGCGGGCGATAATCACTGAAACGGCCTGACGGGCGGTTTCCTCTTTAAGGGCTGCTGTCATGGCGGGCAGATCGAAAGGATCCACCACGCGCACATATTCCACACCGGCAGCATGGCACAGGGCTTCTAGATCTACCTGGGGTGCAGGCTCGCCCAAGATGTTTTTGCCGGTGGCTGGGTTGGGCTGATGACCAGTCATGGCGGTGATGCGGTTATCCAGAATCACTACGGTGATGGCGCCGCCGTTGTAAACCGCGTCAATCAGGGGCGTGATGCCGGAGTGAATGAAGGTGCTGTCGCCCAAAACCGCCACGCTCTGGCGGGAAAATGCTTTGCCCTGAGCCTTTTCAGCGCCAAAGGCCATACCAACGCTAGCGCCCATGCACAAGCAGGAATCCAGCGATCCCAGGGGCGGCAGAGCAGCCATGGTATAGCAGCCAATATCGCCAAACACATTGAGCTTAAGCTTTTTCATGGCGTAGAAAGCGCCGCGATGGGGGCAGCC
>JAFUPO010000080.1 GCA_017481185.1 Clostridia bacterium
CATCATTTCGATAGCCTCCTGGAGGGTGTCAATGGGGGTCACCTCAATGGGACACTCCCCAAACTGCTCCAGGTAATTCTCGCGGGGCACCAGTACCCGGTTGAGACCGGCTCTGTGGGCTGCCTCCACCTTGCTGGGCACGCCGCCCACAGGCTTTACCTGGCCGCGAACCGAAATCTCGCCGGTTACCGCCATGGTTCCATCCACTGCTCGACCCGTGATGGCGCTGAGGGTCACCAGGGCCATGGCAACGCCTGCTGAAGGTCCGTCCACCGGTGCGCCGCCAGGGAAGTTGATATGGATGTCCATGTCCTTCACCGGATAGCCCATCTGGTTCAAGAGGGTTACCACATTCTCCGCCGAGCCCTTGGCCGTGGACTTACGGCGCATCCGATGGCCCTCCTGCCCCATCTCCTCTTCCTCTACGATCCCCGTTACGGTGATTTGGCCGGTACCCTCCTTAGCTGCTGCCTCAATCTCCATTACTGCACCCTGATGGCTGCCGAATACCGCCAGGCCGTGGATGCAGCCCACTCGGCTGGAGCGGTCTGCCTTTTGCTCAGGCCGGGCGGCGTAGTGGCCGGAATGAACCACCCATTCTACGTCCTTGCGGGTGATCTCCTTGCGGTCCTCCAATTGGGCCAAGCCTGCGCACATCTGCACGATGTTCACCGCATCCCGGCCGCAGGCCGCATAGCGCCCAACCATTTGGGAGTCCTCAATGCTCATGGTATATCCTGCCCGCTGAGCGGCGTTAAGGGCGATATCCGCCACCTCATGGGGCTCCAGGGCTCTGAAATAGATCTCCATACAGCGGGAGCGCAGAGCCGGACTGATCTCCGAAGGACTGCGTGTAGTAGCCCCCACCAGACGGAAATCTGCCGGCATCCCCCGCTTAAAAATCTCGTGGATGTGCCGGGGTACCCCAGGGTCGTCGGGACTGTAGTAAGCAGATTCAAACATCACCTTGCGGTCCTCCAGCACTTTCAGCAGCTTGTTCATTTGGATCGGGTGAAGCTCGCCTATCTCGTCCAGGAATAATACGCCCCCATGGGCCTTTGTAACTGCACCAGGCTTGGGCTGTGGAACACCCTGTACGCCCAGCGGGCCTGCCCCCTGGTAAATCGGGTCGTGAACGCTTCCGATAAGAGGATCGGCAATGGCGCGCTCATCGAAGCGAACACAGGTAGCGTCCATTTCAATAAAAGGCGCGTTGCACGCAAAGGGCGTACCCTTGGTTTTTTTCGCTGCCTCCAGCATCAGCCGAGCCGCACAGGTTTTACCAATACCAGGAGGACCGTAGATGATCACATGCTGGGGATTTTGGCCGCACAAAATTGCTTTCAGGGACTTGATGCCTTCCTCTTGGCCCACAATATCCGAGAACTTGACGGGACGCACCTTCTCCGCCAACGGCTCGGACAGGTGGATCGCACGCAGCTTGTTCAGGTTTTCCATTTCCCGGGAGCTCTCCTTGCGAATGGCCGGCTGAGCCCGGCGCTGCTGCCGCAACTGCACATAAAAAAATATCCCTACGATGACTGTTGACAAAATCTGAATCGTTAACAGCACATAATTGATCACTCCATAGCCTCCCTTGTCCTTTCCATTTCTCCTCTAGGGTGCGCTTAATGAAAGGCACCATCCGTGGTAAATAATGCGAGAGGACCCTTCTTTTGCAAAAGATGGGTTCTCTCGCATATTTCGCAAAAGTGGCTTACGCCGCTTTTGCGAGTAAGCTGAGGAATGTTTAGCTCCATAAAACAAGTTTTATTACGCTAAACTCCCCGCCCTCCCGGCAAAGCCGGGAGATACGATTAAAAAATGAAGGGGCAAACCCCTTCATTGCATCCCCCGGCAAGTTGTGGGTTGCTCAGGTTTCTTCTTCCTCGTCAGCGTCATCTTCACTTTCGCCATAACCATATTTGCCGGATTCTATCGTTTCCTCGATTCTTTTGAGAATCTCTACAAGGGAATTTGATTTTTCGCACATACTATTATACCTCCATTAAAACCGTTTGGTTTTATTTGATTAATTGTATCTGCAAAAGATGCTAAAGTCAATAGTACCAAAAGGGCATAAAGGAGGTGAGAAGTTGTTCTTTCGCCGTATCCGTGATCTGCGCGAAGATCACGAACTGAATCAAACACAAGTTGCCGAAATGCTGCACACCTGCCAGACCGTCTATTCACGTTATGAGCGTGGCGAACGGACCTTTCCCATTGAACACCTTCTCATCCTTGCAGATTATTACAACACTTCTCTGGATTATCTTGTAGGTCGCACCAACGATCCCACGCCTCCAAAGGTCAAATAATGACTTTCTTTGGGTGAGAGCGCGAGAGGGAGGCTTTCTTTCTTCCGAAAGAAAGCCTCCCTCTCGCATTTATGCCCCTACGCTTACGACACGTCCTGCTTGGGCGTGCGGCTCCTGCGCCGGGGCGCAGGCAGGGCTTTTTTCTCGCCCAGCACCAGCTGGGGCTTTTCCTCGCCGGATACGGCTTGTTGAGTAATCACGCACTTCGTTACATCCGTGCGGGAAGGCAGCTCACACATGGTATCCAGCATAACGCCTTCAATAATGGCTCTTAGGCCCCGGGCGCCGGATTTGCGCTCAATGGCCTGGCGGGCAATGGCCTTAAGGGAATCCTCCTCAAACTCCAGATCAATGCCATCCAGAGAAAGCAGCTTCTTGTACTGCTTGCACAGGGCATTGCGAGGCTCGGTAAGGATCTTCACCAAAGCATCCTCGTCCAGCTGATCCAGGGTGACCACAATGGGCAAGCGGCCCACGAACTCAGGGATCAGGCCGAACTTCATCAGATCCTCAGGGCGGATCTCCTTCAAAACCTTGGTCAGGTCGGGGTTGCTCTTGCTGTGCAGTTCCGCGCCGAAGCCCAGGGTCTTTTTGCCGATGCGGCTTTCAATGATGGGCGCAATGCCGTCAAAAGCGCCGCCGCAGATGAACAGGATGTTGGTGGTGTCGATCTGCAAAAACTCCTGATGGGGATGCTTGCGGCCACCCTGAGGCGGCACGCTGGCCACGGTGCCTTCAAGAATCTTCAAAAGCGCCTGCTGAACGCCCTCGCCGCTAACGTCGCGGGTAATGGAGGGGTTCTCGCTCTTGCGGGCGATCTTATCGATCTCATCGATGTAAATGATGCCCCGCTGAGCGGCCTGGATATCATAATCCGCCGCTTGAATCAGGCGCAGCAGAATGTTTTCTACATCCTCGCCCACATAGCCCGCCTCAGTCAGGCTAGTGGCGTCCGCAATGGCAAAAGGCACATTGAGGATACGGGCCAGGGACTGGGCCAGAAAGGTCTTGCCGCAGCCGGTGGGTCCCACCATAAGGATGTTGGACTTTTGCAGCTCCACCTCGCCCCGCTTCACGGGCTCGTTAATGCGCTTGTAGTGATTATACACCGCCACCGCCAGGGAGCGCTTGGCCCAATCCTGGCCCACCACATACTGGTCCAGAATCTCCTTCATTTCCGCAGGCTTGGGAATAGCGGGCATAGAATGATCCACGCCCGGCACC
>JAFUPO010000081.1 GCA_017481185.1 Clostridia bacterium
ATGGAGGCGGTCATGGCCAGCACCATGCCGAAGCAGTGGAACATGGGCACCTGAATCATCATCTTGTCCGCGGTGGACAGGTCCATGCAGTCGCCAATGGCCTTGCCGTTGTTCACCACGTTATAGTGGGTCAGCATAACGCCCTTGGGGAAGCCGGTGGTGCCGGAGGTGTACTGCATATTGCACACGTCATGCTTGTTGATGGCGGCGGCCCGGCGGTAAACAGCCTCCACCGGCACCCGCTCAGACAGGGCCATGGCCTCTTCCCAGGTGTAGCAGCCGGGCTGAGAAGATTCCACCGTAACGATATTGCGCAGGAAGGGCAGCTTGCGCAGGTGCAGAGGGCGGCCCTTTTCGGTGGTAGCCAGTTCAGGGCACAATTCCTTCATAATGGCCACGTAGTCGGAATCCTTGTAGCCGTCCACCATCACCAGGGTATGGGTATCGCTCTGGCGCAGCAGGTACTCCGCTTCGTGGATCTTATAAGCCGTATTCACAGTGACCAGCACCGCGCCGATCTTGGTGGTGGCCCAGAAGGTGATATACCAGGCGGGCACATTGGTAGCCCAGATGGCCACATGATCCCCGGGCTTCACGCCCATGGCAATGAGGGAGCGGGCAAAGGTATCCACATCATCCCGGAACTGTGAATAGGTGCGGGTATAATCCAGCGTGGTGTAGCGGAAGGCGTACTGATCCGGGAATTCCTCCACCATGCGATCCAGCACCTGGGGGAAGGTCAGGTCGATCAGGGTCTCCTTGGGCCACACATACTTGCCGGTGTGGCGGGCGTTATCCTGGAGGCGATGGCTGCCTACAGCCCCGTCCATAAACTGGGCCATGTAGTTGGCATAATGGGGGAACACGATACCAGCGCTTTCCAATTCAGGAGCGTAGTTCTTGACCCATTCCAGGGAGACATAGCCCTCGTAATTGATGGAGCGCAGCGCGCCCATAAAGCCCTCCACCGGCAGGTCGCCCTCGCCCATCATGCGGTAGACCACCTTGCCATCCACCATCAGAGAGTCTTTGATATGGGTGTACTTGATATAAGCGCCCAGGTTTTCCACGGTGGTCTCAGGCGCCTCGCCCATGAAGCGGTAGGGGTGGTGCATATCCCACAGGGCAGCCACGTTGTCAGAAGCCGCCTGATTGAGAATTTCACGCAGGCGGGCAGTATCCGCATACACGCCGTTGGTTTCAAGCAACAGGGTGACCTCCGCTTCCTCGGCGGCAGGAATCAGCTCCTTGAGGTTTTTGAGCACGATGGCATCGTCCACCTCACCCTCCATGTAGCCATGGCGATCCGCCAGCAGGCGGATATAGGGGGTGTTCAGCTTCTGGGCCAGGGCGATATATTCCATAATTTCAGCCTTGGTGGCCTCCCAGCCTGCTTCCTCTTTCAGCACGCAGCCGGTGGACAGGCAGGGAATCTCCAAATGCAGGCGCTTCAATTGTGCAATGGTACCATCCAGGTTTTCCTTGCGGAAGGGCCGGGCCTTGGCGGAAAAAATATCGTTGCCCAGCCCGCGCATCTCGATGCCGTCAAAGTCAAAGTCTTTGGCCATGGCATAAATATCGGTCCAATCAAAGTCCAGGCAGCCCAGGGTTGAGAAAGACAGTTTCATAAGGTTTTCCTCCTTCACATGGGGCCGGAGAATACAAAAACGCTTTCATCTCCGGCAGAATCTGCAAGAGACGAAAGCGTAAACTTCCGCGGTACCACTCTTGTTGGCTTACCTTAAGATAAGCCCCCTCATGCGCATCCATCAATGCGCTCCCTTGGATAACGGTGGGAAGCCCGTTCGTGCCTACTGAGGCTATGCCTGTTGGGCCGACCGCTCCGGGGCCAGTTGACTACGGCCATCCTGCTGCCTTGCACCGCCCGGCAGCTCTCTGAAAGGATGGGGAACGCGCCTTTCTCCCCTTCATTGCGTTTGAACAGAATTTAGTTTACCAAAGGAAGGGGGCCTTGTCAATGGCATGGATTGTACTGATTTTGTTTTTAAAAGGGAGATTGCTGCATACACGATCAGCGCGATCTTGGCCGTTCAGTCACGGTCTCGTGCAATAGCACCTGCTCAGTACTCTGCAGCTCCATTGTAGAATTAGCGTCACAATCATAAAAATAAACGCCGTCTTCCAGCTCATAGGTATGCCTGATCTTTCGGAGCAGCATCATGGCCGCGCCAAAGCCAAGGGCTATGCTTACAAGCACTTCTCCCCAGGTAAACCAATTGATGCTGTCGGCAAATGTCATTCCAGCTGTTTCCAGCCGTTTCAGCATTTCCTTAACAGCCTTAGCTTCTTTTTCTTTGATGCCCTCGTCGATTTCTTCAGGCAATTGACGCAGGACGCCCAGTGCCGCAACCATAACGCTTTCCTCCAGCAGTTCCTGGCCTTTCGCCTCCAGCGCATACCTCCTTCGCCATAAAATCTCCTCCATTTTTCCATAGGTAAAAATCCACACATCGTTGTTCTCTATGTCAAAACGGCAGAAAAGGCCTGACTGTTCCTCATCGCAGTACACAGCGTGCGTTTTGTAAAAATTCCGCATAAATCTAAAGTCCCCATACCCTGCATGAGGGACGCCGTTCCGCTCCTCAGAAACGCCGTATCTGTCAACCAGCACAACTACCGTCATCTGGTATTCCTGCTCCACTTGCAGAATCAGTTCCTCCAGCGTTGTCTCCGTCTTCCAGTTCAATAGGCCGCAATCGTCAAATACGTGCTTCGAATCTGCCGTAGCCGTCAAAGGGAGCAGCAAAGTCAAAAGCAGCAAGCACCATCTCTTTACCATACCAGCCGTCCCCCCAGGCATCCCAGCGTTGTTATGGCTGCAAAGACGCAGATGCATACAGCATACAGCTTGCACTTGTCTACAGGAAGAATCCCGCAGGTCTTGGCCGTCTGTCCGTTCACAACATAATGATAAAGCTTTCCCTTGGGCGCCTTATAGGTCACAACCCAGGCAGGCAGCAGCACGAAACGCGGCTTCATCTTCATGTTATACGCATAGATCGCGCTGGCGACAACTTCACCTTCATCCTTTGTGGGCAACAGTATATCATGGGCGTATTGCTTCATTTCATCCTGTACGCTGGCGGTTATTTCTTCGTATCTTACATCCCAGCGCTCTGCCTGGAACCCAGCCAAATAGCTTTCGGAGAAAGGCTCAATTGCGTCAAACCAATAAGGCTGTACGCCATCCGCCAGAATATCGCTGCGCTTGGCCAATCCGGAGCGCATGATGTTTTTGAAAGCCATCTTCGCTCTTTTGGTTATACTAAAATACCTGACAGTGTCTATAATTGTGCTTTGCGTTTTTCTGACAAAAGCTTTTCGAATCTGCCCATTCAGCTGAGCGTCAAACTCAGCGTTAGTTATCCAATAGGGGTAGTAGACGCCTGTGATTTTTTCGATATGCTCTTTTGCAGAAAAGCCGCCCGGCGTAAACCATCTTTTTCTTGCCCAGTTAATAAAGGCCTGCTGTGCCTGTCCTCTGGTTATGGAAAAGGGTATTACGCCGTTGGGTTTCCAATCACCGGATAAGCGGCCTTTCAAAACCACCGGACTGTGACAGTAGTAGCAAAAATCTGCGACCGTCGTTTCGCTGGTAACGATTTCTCCGCCGCAGCCGGGGCAAGCATAGACAACCACCCCGTCATGCTCTTCAGACGCATCCTCCAATCGCTGCATTTGCTGCTGGTCGAAACAGCCCTGACAATGGAGGCAGACCCATTTTTCCATCTGCGGATCATATTTCAAGCTGCTCCCGCAGTCGGGGCATCTATAAGTGATCGATGACACTATCTGCACTCCTTCTTAGCCGCTTGTAACAATGAGCATCGCCAGCTATGCGGCTGAAGCCTGCGCCCTCAGCTGCTAACTGGCGATTGCACGTCATCTTAAAACCTTCTGCCGCTGCCGCCCCCGAAGCTGCGCCCGCCGGAGGAATGGATGCGGGTGCCGCCGCTGGGACGGCTGCCGCCCCCGTGGCCGCCGGAGGTGTTCTTGGGCCTGCGCACAGAGGATACGGTGCTGTTCAGGTACACATCCTCCGAATCCAGCATTTCCACCGCGCTGTTGCCATCCACATTGTAAGAATAAGCGCCGCCCTTAAGCTTATAGGAGCGGGTAACGCCCATGGCTGTGAGCCCGGCGATAACCAGCCCCACAATGAAAGCGCCTACGATTTCACCGCTGGTCAAAGCCTTGTGCCTTGCCGTCAACCGCTGACCGGTAATCACATCGTAGCGATACTGGCCCTCGGGGATGCCCGCCTGCAGATAGCTGTTGGCCAATTCCAAAGCCTTTGCGGCAGAGCCTGCGTACTCCGCCTCATATAGATAGTTGTAAACCGCGTCCAGCATTTGAGAGAGGCGTTCATCATCCACATAGTCGCTCATGGCCCCGTAGGTGTATACCGTGGGGATCCGGTTAGACATATCAATGAAATACACAAAGCCCGATTCCTCTTCACCGGCGCCGAAGCCCCCCTGGGCGTAAAACTGATCCACATAGCGCAAAGAGAGCTTTTCAGCCTCATCATCATCGGAGGAATATTCCACCCCGTCGTCCGTCAGCACCACGAAATCCATGGGATAGGTCTGGCGCATCTGAGTAATCTGGGCCTCCAGGGCGGCTTCTTCAATAGCGTTAAACAGGCCGCTGTTGTCAAACACCCGCTGCTCAGCCGCCAAGGCGGACAGGGGCAGCATTAAAATCAGCAAAAGTGCGCAAAGCTTTTTTACCATAACACATACCCCCCAATGCAGCCCAAGAGCGTCACTGCCGCGCAGATGGCCGCGCCAAAGCCCCAAAGCTTTTGTTTGCTCACCGGCAGCACGCCGCAGGTCTTTTCCGTTTGGCCGTTGACGATATAGTAGTCTATCTTCCCGCCGGGAGCCTTATAGGTCACCACCCAGGCAGGGAGAAGAATGTACCTATGCTCCATCGCCACATCGGAGATGCTGGTATCGCCCGCAAGGGTCTGATAGGCGGCCTTGGGGCGGATCAGGTTGCGGGCATAGCCCTCCGCTTCATCCTGTAGGCCCTGGCTGATCCCCTGGGCCTCCACATCCCGCCGCTCCGCCTGGAAGCCGGAAAGGTAATACTCCGTAAAGGGGCGCACATCGTCTAAGCGATAGGGCTGCACGCCGTCTGCCAGCAAGCGATCCTGCTTATTGAGGGCCGGGCGCACCAGGTTCTGGAAGGCCATGCGGGCCTTGCGCATCACCCGATAATGCTTGGTGGTGGTGATGATGCGGTCAGCCGTGGTCACGACGGAGGCATTGCTGCCCTTGCCTTCAAACAGGGCTTCAAACTCCACCCGGGTCACCCAGTAGGGATAATAGACGCCCGTAACCTTATCAATATACTTTTTTGCAGAGAAGCCGGCGGGGGTGAAGCGCTTCTTGCCCGCCCACTTCAAAAAGGCTTCCTGAGCCTTTTCGCGGGTTACGGTAAAGGGCAAAACCCCATCGGGCTTCCAGTCGCCGCTGACTCTACCCTTCAATACCACCGGGCTATGGCAATAGTAGCAGAAGGAAGCTGCCGTGGTTTCATCGGTGACCACCTCGCCGCCGCAGTTGGGGCAGGAATAGACCACCGCGCCCCCTACCTGCTCCGCTTCCTCTTCACGAATCAGCTGCGCCTCGTCAAACAGGCTTTCGCAATGGGCGCAGGCAAACTTGCCGCTCTGCGGCTCGTAATTCAGAGCGCTGCCGCAGGCTGGACATTTATAGGTAAGAACAGCCATAACGCCGACCTCCTTTTGTCTTCTTTTTTTATTTTACCATAATTCACGCTTTCCGTAAACCTAAAACCGAGCCAGGCCTCATACCCATAGGCGAGGAGGCGATGGCTTTGCATTGGTTATTGATCTGCTTATTAAAGGACTGTTTGTTTTTTCTGGGCTATGTTAACGGACAAAGCGCCTTTCCTAAGCCCCTGAGTCGGGCCGAGGAGGCTGCCACCCTCCTGGCCATGGCTCAGGGGGATGAGCAGGCTCGCCGCAGGCTCATTGAGCACAACCTGCGCTTGGCCGCCCACATTGCCCGCAAGTATACTGTGCCCGGCTTTACCCAGGAGGATCTGGTTTCCATTGGCACCGTGGGCCTCATCAAGGCGGTGCAAAGCTACAAAAGAGACTGCGGCACCTCCCTTTCCACCTATGCGGCCCGATGCATCGAAAATGAAATCCTCATGGCTCTCCGAGCTGCTAAAAAGCGCCGGGGCGAGGTTTCCCTCTCTGACCCTATTGGCACCGATGGCGAGGGCAATGATATTTCTCTTATGGATATTCTGGGCACTGAGCCTGATGAAGTGGAAGAAACCGTGGCCCGCCGGGTAACCCTGCATAAAATCCGCCAGGTGCTCTCCTCCCTGCCCAAGCGGGAACGCACGGTTCTAGAACTTCGCTATGGCCTCTTGGACGGCCAGGCCCATCCCCAACATGAAATCGCCCAGCTTTTGGGCATCAGCAGATCCTATGTCTCCCGTGTGGAAAAGCACGCTTTGGAGCTTCTTAAGGAGGCGGTGGAAAAATAGTCGTTTATCCATCCTAGTGCACGGCGAGGGGGCCACAACTTTCTTATAAATTTTTATAAATACCTCTTGCATTTTTATGCAATGGGGTGTATACTATCCAACGTTCCCTGAAGGGAACGCAAGAAACGGAGGAAATTTACAATGGCTAAGATGCGTGTTTTGTTGGCTTATTCCGGCGGTCTGGATACGAGCATTATCGTTCCGTGGCTGAAGGAAAACTATGACTGCGACGTGGTTTGCGTTGCGGGCGACGTGGGTCAGGGCGACGAGCTGGAGCCCCTCCACGCCAAAGCCAAGCAGTGCGGCGCTGAAAAGCTTTATATTGAAGATCTGCGCAAGGAATTTGTTGAAGATTTCATTTGGCCCACCTTGAAGGCTGGCGCTGTTTATGAAGGCCAGTACCTCTTGGGCACCAGCTTCGCCCGGCCCCTCATCGCCAAGCGGCTGGTGGAGATCGCTCATCAGGAAAACTGCACTGCCATCTGCCACGGCTGCACCGGCAAGGGCAACGACCAGGTTCGTTTCGAACTGACCATCAAGGCTTTCGATCCTTCCATGAAGATCATCGCTCCCTGGCGTATTTGGGACATCAAGACCCGTGAAGAAGAGATCGAGTATGCCGAGGCTCGCAACATTCCCGTGCCTGTGAAGAAGGATAGGCCCTGCTCCATGGAC
>JAFUPO010000082.1 GCA_017481185.1 Clostridia bacterium
CCGATGCCTACCGGGCCATCTTCGATTTCCCCGTGCGCGAATACTATCGCCGGGCCGGGGTGGGCGATAATATTTTTGATGAGGTGGCCAACGCCTGGGCCTTGGGCTATGTGGAGAATTTTGAGGGCTGCCCCCTCCGGGCGGATGCCCTCCCCACGGTCAGGCGCTTTCATGGGGCGGGGCTCAATCAGGTGATCATCTCCGCCTCCAAACAGACGCACTTAAAAGAGCAGGTAAGCCATTTTCCGCAGCTGGCAGCTTATCTTGACAGGCTTATGGGCCTTGAGCACATTTACGCCACCAGCAAGGTGCACCTGGCTCAGGATTATTTAAAGGAGATGGCCCTGGCCCCCCATGAGGTCATCCTCCTGGGGGATACCCGCCACGACCATGAGGTGGCCCAGGCCATCGGCTGCGACTGCCTTTTGATTATGGGCGGCCACCAGCCAAGAAATGTGCTGGCTGCCACCGGCCGCCCGGTAATGGCAAGCCTCGCCCAGGCTGCCGATTGGATTTTGAACGCACAAGGAGCACAGGCCTGATTTATGGAAACGAAAGAAGCCTTTATCCCCACTCCCCCTGAGGGGCTGACCCATCGGGAGGCGGCTGACCGCATGGCCCGGGGGCTGGATAACCGCCCCGTGAAGGATCCGGGCAAATCCGTGGGCCGCATCCTGGCGGATAATCTGTTTACCCTTTTTAATCTTCTGAATCTGGTGCTGGCGGTGAGCCTGGCCCTGGTGGGCTCCTGGCGCAATATGCTCTTTATGGGCGTGGTGCTCTCCAACCTGTTCATCGGCACCTTTCAGGAATTGCGGGCCAAGGGCACCATTGATAAGCTGACTCTCCTTTCCCAGGCCAAGGTGCGAACGATTCGGGAAGGGGAGGAGCTTCTTTTGTCCCCGGATCAGCTGGTTCAGGGGGATCTGGCGGTGTTCCACGCCGGGGATCAGATCTGCGCTGACGGCGTCATGCGCTTCGGCCAGGGGGCTGCCAACGAGGCCCTGCTCACCGGCGAAAGTGACCCGGTGCCAAAGCAGCCGGGGGATACCCTTCTTTCCGGCAGCTTCGTTACCGAGGGCATCATCACCGTGCAATTGACCCGGGTGGGGGAGCACAGCTACGCCTCCCAATTGATCAAAAGCGCCAAAACCATTCGCAAGCCCCATTCGGAGCTGATGACCTCCCTTGCAAAGATCATTCGCCTGGTGAGCATCCTCCTGGTGCCCCTAGGGCTGATTCTATTTGCCAAGCAGTATTTCTTTTTGAATCACTCCCTCAATGAGGCCGTGCCATCCACTGTGGCGGCGGTGCTGGGCATGATACCCGAGGGCCTGATGCTTTTAACCAGCATGGCCCTGGCTGTGGGCGTGGTAAAGCTGGGCATGAAAAACACCCTGGTGCAGGAGCTTTACGGCATCGAATCCCTGGCCCGGGTGGATACCCTTTGCCTGGATAAGACCGGCACCCTCACCCAGGGAGCCATGGCCGTAGCTCAGAAGGACGAGGGCTTGGAGGAGGCTGTCAGCTTCTTCCTTTCCGCCTTTGCCAAGGAGGAAAGCCCCACCCTACAGGCCCTTCGGGGGGCGTACGCCGTCGGAGCGGCGGATGCCGAAACGGTCACCGTGCCCTTTTCCTCCGCCCGCAAGTGGAGCGGCGCTTACAGCCCCAGCCATGGGCTGGCGGCGGTGGGCGCGCCGGAGTTCATATTGGATGAGCGCTTTCCCCAGCTCCTTTCCCGGGCAGCGGCGCTTGCCAATGAGGGCCTGCGGGTGTTGGCGGTGGTGGTTTCCGATCAGCCCTTTGGCGATGATCAGACCCTGCCCCAGGCCATGCGGCCCCTGGGCCTTATCTGCCTGTCTGACGCTATCCGCCCCGAGGCCCCCGAGACCCTGCGGTTTTTCCGCCAGCAGGGGGTGGAGGTGAAGGTCATCTCCGGGGATAATCCCCTCACCGTCAGCCAGGTGGCTCGCCGGGCAGGCCTTGAAAATTGGGATCAGGCGGTGGACGCCGCCACCCTCAATACCCCCGAAAAGCTGTATGAGGCCGCAGGCCGCTACACGGTGTTTGGCCGGGTCACCCCCCAGCAGAAGCAGCATTTGGTGGAGGCCATGAAGGCCCAGGGCCGCACCGTGGCCATGACCGGCGACGGGGTGAACGATATCCCGGCCCTGAAGGCGGCGGATTGCTCCATCGCCCTGGCTGGGGGCAGCGACGCCGC
>JAFUPO010000083.1 GCA_017481185.1 Clostridia bacterium
GTAATCGTAGGCGAACACCGCGCAGCCTACAGGCGCCACGCCGATGGCCTTATCCTGCATGCCCAACTCCTCAATGGCTTCGGCCACCAGCCGGTGGATGATGCCGTGGGTGCAGCCGGGGCAGTAGTGGAGGGGCTTGTCGGTGAGCATCTTGGTTTTTTCAAATACCACAGCCATCTTACTTGCCCTCCTTGATTGTCATGATCTGCTCGTAGACCTCGCGCACAGTGGGCACGATGCCGCCGGTGCGGCCGAAGAAGTGAACGGGCTTCTCACCGTTCACAGCCAGGCGCACATCCTCCACCATCTGACCCATGGACATTTCCACCGTCAGGAAGGCGGAGGCGTGTTCGCAGGCCTTGCGGATGGACTCCTTGGGGAAGGGCCACAGGGTGATGGGCCGGATCAGGCCCACCTTTACGCCGGCCTCACGGGCCTTGCGCATGGCGGAGCGGGCCACGCGGGCCGTGGTGCCGTAGGCTACCAATACGATATCGGCGTCCTCCAGCATTTCCTCCTGCACCATGACCTCGTTCTTTTCCATTTCGGCGTACTTTGCGTACAGCTTGTTCACATGGTTTTCAAGGGCGTTGGGATCGATGTAGAGGCTGTTGATGATAGCGCGGTCACGCTTGCCGTCCCAGCCGCGAGCTGCCCAGTCCTTTTCGGGCAGAGCCTTGCGGGGCTTGTAGTCGGGCATGGTTACAGGCTCCATCATCTGACCGATGAGGCCGTCGCCCAATACCAAAACGGGGTTTCTGTATTCATCAGCGATGTCAAAGGCCAGCTGAGTCAATTCAACCGCTTCCTGCACGCTGGAGGGGGCAAGCACCACCATCTGGTAGTCGCCGTGGCCGCCGCCCTTCACCGCCTGGAAGTAGTCGGACTGGGCAGGCTGAATGGATCCCAGGCCGGGGCCGCCCCGGACCATGTTTACGATTACGCAGGGAAGCTCAGCGCCAACGATGTAGGAGATGCCCTCCTGCTTTAAGCTGATGCCAGGGCTGGAGGAGGAGGTCATGACCCTCGCGCCTGCGCCGGCAGCGCCGTAGACCATGTTGATGGCCGCCACTTCGCTTTCCGCCTGGAGGAAGCAGCCGCCTTCCTCCTTGGGCAGGCGCTTGGACATATATTCAGGAATCTGGTTCTGGGGGGTGATGGGATAACCGAAGAAGAACTTGCAGCCCGCCTGGATCGCCGCCTCGGCAATGGCCTCGTTCCCCTTCATGAGCATTTTCTGGGCCATGGGGTTTGCCTCCTTACTTTTCCACGGTGATCACGGTATCCGGGCACATCCGGGCGCAAAACGCGCAGCCAATGCACTTTTCCTGATCCACAACGGATGCGGGATGATAGCCGCGCACGTTGATCTCCTTTGAAAGGGCCAGGATCTTTTTGGGGCAGGCGTCGATGCACAGCCCGCAGCCCTTGCACAGGTTAATGGCAATGGTCACCTTTGCCATATCGGTGCCTCCTTACACACAAATAAAATAGGGGTTCTTTCAATTATAACGCCACGGCGCGAAATGTCAAACAAAGTACAGATAAGATACAATCTTGACGGATGTGGGCGAGCCGTTTAAACTATATCTACAATCAAATGCGAAGGAGGACATAATATTATGAAGGTTTACATTGCAGCGCCTCTATTCTGTGAAGGGGAACGGGATTTTAATGAAAAAATCGACGCTATCGTGCGGGCGGGGGGCCATGAGACCTTTCTTCCTCAGCGGGACGGCGGCTGTGTGGCGGAGCTGCCCGATATGATCGAAGGGATGCCTAAGCGCAAGTTCCTTTTTAAACTGGACTGCGAACATATGGATTGGTGCGACACCATTCTTTTCCTTTTTGACGGTCGGGTGCCTGACGAGGGCGCTTGCTTTGAACTGGGCTACTGCTACGCCAAGGGCAAGCGCTGCATCGGCTACAAGACCGATGCCCGCTGCTTTATCGACGGTTTTGATAACGTAATGCTTCACGGCGCGCCGGAGATGGTTTTGCGCAATGAGGAAGAATTGAAGGCGTTCTTTTGCAAATAAGTTGTTAGCGTAATATCACAAATCCCTGACCAC
>JAFUPO010000084.1 GCA_017481185.1 Clostridia bacterium
ATGAAAAGCCCTTGATAAAAGGGCTGATAGCTGGCTGCATAAGAGCCGACCTCCAGGCCAATACCCGGCGCTGTTAGCCGATAGGAAATCCGTTCGATGGCCTTGCGCGTGCCCGCTAGATAGCCGCCGGTAGGCGCTAAACCACCGCCGGGATTTTTGATCAAGCTGCCCACCATCACATCAGCGCCCTAGTGGCTGGGCTCATCTAAACAAACAAACTCGCCATAGCAGTTGTCAACCATTAGGGTGATCTGAGGGTAATCTGCTTTGAGCATCTGTGAAAGGGGAGCAATGTCCTGGGGCATGAGAGAGTTGCGCCAAGCGTAGCCCCGGCTGCGCTGCACCATAACGACCTTGGTATTGGGCCGCAACCCTTCGCGCACTGCCTCCAAATCAATCTGCCCGGCATTATTCAGTTCCGCGCAGGAAAACGAAATCCCCATCTCAGCCAGAGAGCCCACAGGCTTGCTGGAGATGCCGATTACCTCATCAAGCGTATCATAAGGCATCCCGGTAGCTGATAGCACATGATCACCCGGAAGCAGAAGACCAAAAAGGCACAGGGACAGCGCATGAGTTCCCGAAGCGATATGGGGGCGCACGATGGCTGCCTCTGTGTTAAACAGATCGGCAAATATTCTTTCCAAGGTATCCCGTCCCACATCGTCATAACCGTACCCGGTGGTGGGAGCAAAATGGCGCGCTGCAACCTGATGCTCTTGAAATATGCCAATGACCTGTTCTGTGTTGGCATATTCGATGGCTTCAATACGTGCAAAGGCTTCTTGCGCTTCTGTTTCCGCCTGGCGGATCAATTGCTGTATCTTGTTCAAGGGTCTTTTGCCTCCTGTAATTGATCATGAACTATTTTGAGGGCCTTCACAGGCGTTTGCGTATCCTGGCCATCCAGCCAGGACACCTGGGGGGTACGCCTAAACCAGGTCATCTGCCGCTTGGCATACTGCCGTGTGCCGATCTTGATCTGCTCCACCGCTGCCTCCAAGGGAATTTCGCCTAAAAGGTAGGGGGCCAGTTCTTTATAGCCCAGCCCCTGCATGGATTGGGCCGCAGGGGAAACTCCTTCTGACAATAGCTTTTGTACCTCTTTGATCAAGCCATCTGCCAGCATCTGATCGACCCGCCGGTTGATGCGATCAATGAGCAACGGCCGCTCCATGCCAACACCCAGCGTGATTAAATGGTATGGACACAGCTGCTTCTGCTGCGTTTGCTCAGAGAGCGGCCTCCCTGTTAACTCAAAAACCTCTAGGGCCCGTATGACACGCCGGCTATCATTAACGTGGAGCCTTGCTGCGGCAGCTGGATCCACCTTAGCCAACTGCATATGCAGCTCATTCTTTCCCTCTGGGGAGGAAGCGATGGCCTCAAGTTTTTTTCGCAGCCCCTCGTTACCAACGGTTCCACCTAGGGTAAGGCCCCCTGAAAGCGCTTTAAGATACAGCCCAGTGCCGCCTACGAGAATCGGAACTTGACCATTGGCATGAATCGTTTCGATGCAGGCCTTTGCTCCTTCAACATATTCAGCCACACTGTATGGCTCCTTAGGAGAAACCACATCCAACATATGATGGGGGATCCCTTCTCGCTCTGCCATCGTGGGCTTTGCCGTGCCAATGTCCATCCCACGGTAAACCTGCATAGAGTCCATGCAAAGGATCTGCGTCTGGAGCTGCTTGGCCAAATAGATGGAAAGCGCCGTTTTGCCGCTGGCTGTTGGCCCCACGATTGCAATAACCGGCTTCATCCAATCACTCCTTTATTGGATCCGTTTAAACCGCTTGTCCAGCTCCGTATGGGTGAGGGCAACCACCAACGGCCTCCCGTGAGGGCAGGTCGGGGTAACGCCCTTTTCGGCCATCTGGCGCACAAGATCCTCTACTTCCATTTGGGTCAGTGAATCGCCGCCCTTAACAGCTTTTTTGCAAGCCATTTGAAGGATGGCATTGCGTCGTTTTTCAAGGGTGTTCAAATTCCGCAAACCGTCCAGCTGATCCAGAATATCCATCAAAGCTGATTTCGCCTGAGGAATTCCCAAAATCATAGGCACGCCACGAAGCTGCACCGTACGCTCATCAAAGAACTCCACTTCAAACCCAGCCTGTTTGAGCGCTTCCTCATGGGTTTTAAGGATCTCGCGCTCACGATGCGTGAGCTCAATTACCTGAGGCACCAAGAGGGCTTGAGTCGCTGTGTGCTGGTCATAAGCCTTCATCATCTTATCATAGAGGATGCGCTCATGGACCGCGTGCTGGTCGATTAGCAGCAATTGATCCTGATATTCTGCCAAGATAAAGGTTTGAAAAGCCACGCCAAGAATCTTCACGGCCAGAGGCTGCGTCTGCTTGATCGTCGGATGATCGAGCAGGCTTATTTCTTCAACCTTGACTTCTTCACGTTGAGGCGCCGCCTGCGCCTTAATAGGCTCCCGCACGGGGGCAGTATGCGGCGTTACGTCAATTTTAGGCGGCAGAACAACCTGTGACCTTACGTCCATGATACCGGGTCTAAACGAGCTTTCCCGCATGGTGACAGGGCGAGGGGCAACATATACCGTAGGCGGAAGGGGGGTTTCCTTAGTAGCAGTCAAGATTGGCTGCTCAATTGCCTTTACCGCCTGTGGCGGAACCGCTTTTACTTGACTTACTTCTACCAGCGGTTTTGCTGCAGGCTGATGCTGATTTTCTGAAAGGCTCATTTCCGGGATCTTTTCAAAGGGTGTGTCGCCCCTGAGAACTTGGCTAATCATCGCCACTACGCTATCAAAAACGAGCCGCTCATTTTGAAAGCGCACCTCTAACTTGTTGGGATGCACATTCACATCCACCTGCTCATAGGGCATGGTCAGATGAAGAACGCAGCTTGGGAAATGCCCAATGGTCACCCGCTCCTTACAGGCAGTTTCCAAGGCTTGGGTCAGAACAACATTCTTCATATATCGGCCATTGATAAAGAAGGACTGATGGCTGCGGTTGCCTCTTGCGCTTTCCCCAATGCCGACATATCCTTCCAGGAGGATTCCCCCCTCATTGGCATTGATCCGGCGCATCGATTTGAGCATCTCTTTGCCGTAAATGCTGTAAACGGCAGAAGCCATCTCCCCATTGCCAGGGCTATGATAAACAACCTTGCCCTGATTGATAAAGCGAAAGGAAACGCTGGGATTGGATAGGATCATCCGCATGACCATATCTGATACCAGGCTGGCCTCGTAAGAGGGCTTTTTCAGAAACTTCAAGCGCACCGGCGTGTTAAAAAACAGCTCTCGTACGACAAAGGTGGTTCCCTCCGGGCAGGCAGCCTCTTTGATGTCCAACAGCTGACCGCCTTCATTCACCGCTGTAACGCCATGGGCTTCATGACGGGCGCGCGTTGTACAGCTCATGCGGCTCACCGCTGCGATTGAGGCCAGCGCCTCTCCGCGAAAGCCCAGGGTTGCAATGCGATTCAAATCATCGGAGCGCGCAATTTTGCTGGTAGCATGGCGTTCAAAAGCCATACGAATATCGCCGCTTGGGATACCGCTTCCGTTATCCGTAACTCTAAAATAAGTAATGCCGCCGTCGCGGATCTCTATGGTAACTGCAGAGGCGCCTGCGTCGATGCTGTTTTCCACTAACTCCTTGATGGCCGCAGCCGGCCGCTCAACCACCTCGCCGGCGGCAATCTTTCCCACGACCTCGGCTGATAACCTGAGAATGGGCCTTCGTTCCTGGCTCATGCAAGTCCTCCATATTGATTAAAGTTTGCGGGCCTTCTCCCGCAAAAGGAACAGCTGATTGATTGCGTCCATCGGCGTTAGGGACATCACATCGATGCGCTGCAGCTCTTCAATCAGTTCGGTCTGCGCATAATTGAACAATCCCATCTGCTCATCAGGACGTTTAGGCCCCTCTTCGAGAATGTTTTGGCTAATAGCGTTTTGGTTGATGTTAGAGACCTGGAGCCGTGCCTGTATTTCATGGGCCCTCACCAGCACCGGCTGGGGAACCCCTGCCAGGCGCGCCACATGGATGCCAAAGCTCTTATCAGCGCCGCCGCGAATAATTTTTCGCAGAAAGATCACATCTTCCCCGTGCTCCTTTACGCTGATGCAGTAGTTTTCTACGCCTTCAAGGCGGCCCTCCAGCTCAGAAAGCTCGTGGTAATGGGTGGCAAACAGGGTTTTTGCCCCGCATTTTTCCTTATCCGTCAGATACTCTACCACAGCCCAGGCAATGCTAAGGCCATCAAAGGTGCTGGTGCCCCGGCCGATTTCATCCAGAATGATTAGAGATCGCGGCGTGGCATTGCGCAGGATATGGGCTGTTTCCGACATTTCAACCATAAAGGTGCTTTGCCCGCTGGCCACATCATCCGAAGCCCCCACCCGTGTAAAAATCCTATCTACGATAGGAATACTGGCTTGCCGAGCGGGCACAAAGCTGCCGATATGCGCCATGAGGGTAATCAGTGCCACCTGACGCATATAGGTGCTCTTACCAGCCATATTGGGGCCAGTAATTATGATCATTCGCTGGCCCTCGTTGTTCATGAGGGTATCATTGGGCACAAAGGCAGCCTCTCTAAGCGTCTGCTCCACCACCGGGTGCCTGCCTTCTACGATGTTCAGCGAGCCGTCATCTGTTATTTGGGGCTTAACATAATGGTTGGAAACAGCCACCTTCGCAAGGGATACAAGAGCATCCAGGGTCTTAAGGCCTAGAGCTGTTCGCTGCATACGCGAGATTTGCTCACTGATCTTTTCGCGGATGTGCGCAAATAACTGCATTTCTAGTCGAACAGATTGCTCCTGAGCGCCAATGATCTTCTGCTCAATTTCTCGAAGCTCCGGGGTGATATAGCGCTCTGAATTAGCCAAGGTCTGTTTGCGCTGGTAGCGCAAAGGAACCAGATCGTAATTTGACTTGGTTACCTCGATATAATAGCCAAAGACGCGGTTATATTGGATGCGCAGGTTTTTGATACCCGTCTCCTGACGCTCCTGGGCCTCCAGATCAAGGATCCATTGCTTGCCATTGGTCGCCGCCAGGCGGTACTCGTCCAAGGCAGCATTGTATCCCTGCCGGATGATGCCCCCCTCGGTAATGGGCAGGGGCGCATCAGGATCTATGGCTTTCTCAAGCAGTTCTGCCAGATCTGTCAAAGGATCCAAGAGGTTTAGAACGGATCGAAGCATATCGTTTTGGGCCGTCATAAGCATCTGCATGATGCCTGGCACCTTGGAAAGGGAATTTCCAAGAGCCAAACAGTCCCGGGCATTAACGCTTTTATAAGCCACCTTGCTCAAAAGCCGCTCAATATCATACACGCCCTTAAGCTCATCAGATAAAGTCATGGTAAGCACGTGTTGCCCAACAAGTGCCTCCACCGCATCCAACCGCTGCTGGATCTCTTCACGATCGATTAGCGGCTGCTCGATCCAGGTTCGCAGAAGGCGGCCGCCCATGGCTGTGGAGGTTTGATCCAGCAGCCAAAGCAGGGAGCCGCGCTTTGAACGGCTGCGAAGCCCTTCTGTAAGCTCCAGGTTGCGGCGGGTGTTTTTGTCCAGTAGCATGGTCTTCTGGCTTTGGTAGAGCTTAAGATCCGTAATATGCTCCAGCGCATTTTTTTGCGTGTCGTTAAGATAGCTCATTAGCGCGCCGGCAGCGCAGATAGCCGCCTTATGCTCATCGCCCAGCCCCAGAGCCATTAGATTCTGTAAATGAAAGTGATTCAGCAGGGTTTCCTGAGCGCGACTAGGCTGATAGAAGCTTTGAGGATATTCTGATGTAGAAATATCCGTGCTCACCGCTTCCATCAGGGTCACACGATCGTTGGTAATGATCTCCCGTGGATGAATTCGGGCAATCTCATCGCTTAAACTGTCCCTATAGGGCGAAATCTGGTACACGCTAAATTCGCCTGTGGACACATCTGCAACAGCAAGGCCTGCCGCATCGCCGGCAAAGCAAATAGAAAGCAGAAAGCTGTTTTCTCGCTCCTGCAGAACAGAGGCATCAATGATTGTACCGGGGGTAATGATGCGAATAATGCCTCGCTCTACAAGGCCCTTGCTTTGAGCGGGATCAGTCAATTGTTCGCAGATGGCTACCTTATACCCCTTTTCGATGAGCCGCGTAATGTAAGTATTTGCACTGTGATAGGGCACACCGCACATGGGAGCGCGCTCCTTCATGCCGCAGTCACGTCCGGTCAGGGTCAGTTCCAGCTCCTGTGAAGCCAATTTGGCATCCTCAAAGAACATTTCATAGAAATCGCCCAAGCGGAAAAAGATGATGCAGTCCTTGTGCTTTTCCTTTAGAGTCATGTACTGCTGCATCATAGGGGTCAAAGTGGCCATGTGTCCTTACTCCTCGTCTTATGAATCCAAAATCTCCTTAGTGGTGGCAGCCGCTGCAGCTAGAGCAGGAGCCGGTGCATCCACCCTCGTGTTCTTCGCCGGTTTCACCGGTAATCACAAAACGGATGATCTGATTTACGTTATCCATCATGTAGGTGAACTGGCCGCGGGCTTCCTGCATCTTCTTGACCAAAGGAAGCTCACTCACCTGCGCGTCCATATCTTCCAGCTCCTTGCCAGCCTCCGCGAGCGCGCTATGATCCATTTCATTGCTGGAGAGAATATCCTCCACTTTCTGGCGCAGCTCAGCCAGCTTCATGATCATGGCAGTGCAATTCTCATCCTTGGTCACGGCCAATTCAGCCTCACGCATTGCCTTGTATTCGTCGCTGTCCAGAATCAATTCGCCCAGCACCTGAGCCTGTTTCAAAACCTTTTCCATTGTTATTCGCTCCTTTGATTAAATTCTTTCTCCACGCAGCGTATTAACGCCGCAGGATGTTACTTTGACCGCAATAATTTTGCCCACATCTTCACTGCTGCCGGGGAAGCTGATGGTGATGCCCCGCAGCCCTTTGCCAGAGACCATGGTTTTATCCCGCTTTGAAAGGCCCTCCACCAACACCTGCTCAGTTTTGCCAAGCATGGCCTGGTTGGCCTTGGCCGTCATCTTTTCCTGCAATGCGATTAGACGCAGGATACGATCCTGAGACACCTTCGCATCAACCTGCCCGGGCATACAGGCAGCCTTGGTGCCAACGCGGGGAGAGTAAATAAAGGTAAAGGCAGCATCATAGCCTACCTCCTCTACCAGGGAGAGGGTATCCTGAAACTGTTCTTCCGTCTCGCCGGGGAATCCTACAATCAGGTCCGTGGTCAGGCCGATGTCCGGCACGGCTTTGCGCAGGGCAGTCACCTTTTCAAGATAGGAGGCCCGGGTGTAATGGCGGTTCATGGCATGGAGGATTTCATCATTGCCAGCCTGAACCGGCAGATGAAACTGATGGCAAATGTGTTTCCCCGAGGCAATTACATCGATCAGCTCCTGGCTCAAATCCTTCGGATGAGAGGTCATAAAGCGGATCCGCGGGATGCCTACCTCGTCCAGGCGCTTTAGCAACTGGGCAAAGGTAATGCCGCCGTCATAGGAGTTCACATTTTGCCCCAGAAGCATGATTTCCTGAACGCCGCTGTCACGCAGCGCTTTGGCTTCTTCAATGATCGCTTCAGGCGTGCGCGAGCGCTCCCTGCCGCGAACATAGGGTACGATGCAGTAAGAGCAGAAATTATTGCACCCATACATGATATTAATATAGGCGTGGTAAGGATTCAGCCTCTTAACCGGCAACTCCTCTGCAATGCTGCCGTCAACATCCATGACCTCGATCACCGGGCGGCGGGTTTCCAGCGCCTGCATGAACAGTTCAGGAAAGCGATAGAGATTGTGGGTTCCAAAGGCGAGATCTACAAACTTATACTGCTTGAGGATTTTGTCAGCCATACCCGGCTGCTGAATCATGCAGCCGCAGACGCCGATCATGAGGTCAGGCTTCTCCTTCTTAAGCTCTTTTAACCAGGTTACATTGCCCAGCGCTTTGCGCTCTGCATTGTCCCTGACACAGCAGGTGTTGTAGATAACAAAGTCTGCATTCTCCTTCTCAGCAGCTTCTGTTAAGCCCATATGGGTCAGCATACCAGCTAGATTTTCGCTGTCATGGGCGTTCATCTGGCAGCCAAAGGTTACGATATGATAGCTCAACGGGCGGCAGGGATGTGCCGCTACCTGCGCCATAAACTCTTCCTGCCGGAGGATTTCCTCCGGGGCAATGGTCACCGCTTGGCGTTCATGCATGGGTTTCATCGTCTCCTTTAAGATAGCCTTTCCCCTGACAATGGGGACAGGGAATGGTCAGCCATTGCTTAAGAGGCGGCTGATCCTTCTTACGGGTCATTTCCATCAAGCCCAGGGATGTGAAGCCGTGAAGCACTGTTTTCTGCCGATCTTCCGCAAACGCTTTTGCCAGCGCCTGGGCAACCTTTTCTCGATGTTCTTCTTCTGTCATATCAATAAAATCGATAAGAATGATGCCGGCCAACCCCCGAAGGCGCACCTGCCGGGCAATCATCTCGCAAGCTTCCAGGTTTAGCTTGAAAATTGTGTCTTCCAAGAGGCGCTTTCCTGTGAACTTGCCAGTATTAACATCGATCACCGACAAAGCCTCACAGGGGTCTATCACCAAATAGCCGCCGCTTTTCAGCCATACTTTGGCATTTAAAGCTTGATCCAGCTGCTTGGAAATGGCGTAGAGGTCAAATAGGTCTGTATCGCCTTGATACATTTGACATTCAACCAGAGAGCTGAGCTGTGCGTGCACGGTGGCAACATCTGTTACAACCCGATCGATTCGCGTGGAATAGTCCCGCAAAAGACGATGGGCATGGGAGCTTTCGCCCGTCACAAGCCAGGGGGCATTATGCTCGCAAGCAGCCTTCTGGATACGCAGCCAGCTCATTTGAAGGTTTGCAATCTCCTCGCGAATGACCTGTACTTCCGCTCCTAAGCTATTGGCCCGCATGATGAGGCCACCCCCCTCGGGGGCTAATTCCTGGCCGAGGTTGTAGAGGAACTCTCGCTGCGACCCATCAACAACCCGCTTGGAAACGCCAATACGCCGCGACAACGGCAGCAGTAGAACAAATTCGCCCGCTAGGCTTAACTCCCTGGAGAGAAAGGCGCCCTTAGTTCCCTGGGGGGCCTTCTTGATCTGCACCAGGATTTCCTGCCCAGCTTGCAGCGGAAGCGGCCCGTTTCCCTCATCCAGGGGCAGAAAACCGTTCTTTTCCAAGCCAATGTCTACAAAGGCAGCTTTCATGCCCGGAACGATGCGCTCTACCCGCCCTTTGTAGATCTGCCCGGCAAAATCTTCCTCCCCTTGGGGCCAATATTCGCACAGGTGGCCATCTTCAAGTAAAGCGCCCATCAGTCGACCATTCACCGAATGGATAATGATTTCACGCTTCATGGTTACAGACTCTCCAGGGGCGCAAGAGCTCCATCCTTTTCTTCGCCCCACAGACCGGTGCGAACCAATTCGTACCGGGGACATTCAGCCATGCCAGCCTGCTCACGCAGCGCGTTGAAAAGCAGGTCTGGCTTGCAGGTGGCTTGCTCTTTTAAAGCAAGCACCATGCGAAGGGTAACGCCCTCATCGCTTTTATCGCCGGCAAGCTGATAAATCATAGGGCGAATGTCACAGGGCTTCAAACCGCTCTTGCTCTTGCGCATGGCGGGAATCTTTTGCCGCGCCAACAGGGGTTCAATTGCCTCAAGCATGGGCAGCGCTTCTTCGCCAGGGAAAAAAGCCCGATAGCTGGCCGCGGCGAGCAGCGACATGAAGGCCGGATGCTGATCTGTAACGGCAATGGCCTCTAAGAGTTTCAGGTCAGGAGGCAAGGCCTTTTTTAACTGCTCCTTGAATACCTCCTCTGCTACTCCTTCCTCCAGGGCGACATCCAGGATTTCTCTTTCCCCAGCCACGCCCACAGAGAGGGCGGAGGCGAAAGAGGTAAGCATATGAGGGTTAAAGCCCTTGCTGTAGGCGATAGGCAGCTCTGTGCGCCTTAGGGCTCGGTGCATGGTTCGCATCAGATCTAAATGGCCAATGTGGCGTAGCCGCCAGCCTTTTTCAAAGACAACGATCATCCGCATCAACGCACACCCCCTCAAATCGTTTCAATCCGCAGCCATGGCAGCCTTTGCGGCAGTCGGGCGTTACAGCGCCAGCCTGAGCGCGTTCATTTTCCTTCCATAGGAAGGCTTTGGTCACGCCGGCATCGATGAACTCCCAGGGCAGCAGCTCATCCTTGCTGCGCTGGCGATTGGCGTAAAAAGAAGGATCCAGATCGCAGTCCTTAAAGGCCTGCATCCACGTATCGAAGTGGAAATGTTCCGTCCACCCATCCAGGCGGCACCCCAATCTCCAGGCTCGATAGAGCACTTTGCCCAAGCGTCTGTCGCCCCGGGCAAAGCAGGCCTCCACAAAGCTCAGTTCAGGCTCATGCCAGTTGAAGGTAACCCCCTTAATTTTGAGCGCCTGGCGCAGATGCGCCTGCTTGTTCTTGATCTCCTCCAAAGTGTCCTGGGGGGCCCACTGGAAAGGCGTAAAGGGTTTGGGCACAAAGCTTGAGGCAGAACAAACCACCCGCAGCCCCTTAGCTCTTTGAGCCTTTGGCACGTCAAAGTAAGCCTTTACAACCTTGTCAGCCAAGTCGCCTATCCCGTTTAGATCCTCATAGGTCTCGGTGGGCAGGCCAATCATAAAATACAGCTTAATTGAGCTCCAACCGCCTTGAAAGGCGTCGTTCACTGTGCGCATGAGGTCTGCCTCTGTAACGCCCTTATTAATAACATCCCGCAGGCGCTGGGTTCCAGCCTCAGGCGCAAAGGTAAGGCCCGATTTTTTCACTTTCTGAGTTTCTTGCAGAGATTCCTTTAAGGAGCTTTCGCTATCCA
Organism: Clostridia bacterium; assembly: GCA_017481185.1. The sequence continues at coordinate 10,875 of JAFUPO010000084.1, forward strand.
GGCGCAGAGAGGGCAGGCTTAGAGAAACCCTTTTATCCTTAAAGGCTACTGTCAACTCCTGGGTTAGCTCCAGCAAGCAAGAATAGTCGCCGCTGGAAAGGGAGGAAAGGGAAATCTCCTCATAGCCCATGCTTTTCTCAAGGGCCTTCGCGATGGAAACCAGCCGCTCAACACTGCGCTCGCGCACCGGGCGGTACAGCATACCTGCCTGGCAGAAGCGGCAGCCACGGGTGCATCCCCGCATGATCTCCAGCATAATCCGATCATGAACAATTTCAGTATAGGGCACAGGGATTTCCTGTTGGCAATAAGCCTTGTCGAAATTACGCACGATGCGCTTGGTGATCTTAGCCGGAGCCTCAGGGCAGGTGGGTGTAAAGCTTTTCAGGGTGCCGTCCTCATTGTAGGTAGCCTCATAAAGGCTGGGCACATACACGCCATTCAGGCGAGCCAGGGCCTTTAAGCACTCAACCTTAGAGGTGTGCTCTGCTTTGTGACGGCGCACCACCTCCAAAAACTCGAGCATAACTTCTTCGCCATCACCAATCATAAAGGCGTCTACCATATCAGCCAGGGGCTCAGGATTAAATGCGCAGGGGCCGCCGCAAACCACCAAAGGCGCATCCTCACCACGGTCCTTAGACCAAATAGGTATATTACCCAGGCGAAGCATCTCCAGGATTTTGGTGTAGCTCATTTCATACTGGAGGGTGAAGCCCACGATGTCAAACACATTCAAGGGGTTTCGGTTCTCCAACGAGAACAGCGGCACCCCTTCTTTTTCCATTTCAGCAATCATGTCAACCCAGGGCATACAAACACGTTCGCAAAGAGCCCAGGGCTGCTCGTTGATCAGCGCGTAAAGAATTTTCATGCCCAGATGGGACATGGCAACTTCATACGAATCAGGGAAGCAGAAAGCGAAGCGAACCTCCGCATCCTCCCAAGGCTTTAGCTGGGTATTCATTTCGCCGCCCATATACCGGGCAGGCTTCTGAACCTTTTCGAGCATCCGCTCGATAATCTTCTGATCCAAGCAAAGGCCTCCTATAATAAATCATTCATCTTCATAATTTAGCACAAATCCATCGGATTGGTCAATCCCAAAAGAAAAAAGCGGAAAAAACCGCTTTTTTCAAATCTTCATATGCCAGCTACGGCGATCTCGCCAATATCTACGCTGGGGCTTCCGATGCTGCGGGCCGGAAAAAGCAAATCGCTGCCAATCTCGCGCACATTTTTAAGAAGTTCATAAAAGTTACCGGCAATGGTGATCTGTTCAACAGCTGGGCCGCGCTGCCCATCTGTCACCTCATAGCCCTTTGCCAGCAGTGAAAAATCACCGCTGATGGGATCCGCCCCAGAGTGAAGACCGCTCAAATCCGTGATTACCAAACCGCGGCCCATTTGGCTCATCAGTTCAGGCAGCGTTTTTATACCGGGCTGCAGAAACAAATTGGTAGGCGCTACACGAACAGGCGCGGCATAGCCGCCCTTGCTGGCATTGCCTGTGCTGGCAACACCTTGCTTTTGAGCTGTTTTTCGATTGTGCAAAAGGGTAGTAAGCACCCCTTTGTCAATAATCTTTTTGGTTTGGGCAGGCATCCCCTCTGCATCAAAGGAACGGCTGGCTAATCCGCCGGGGAGCAAGGGGTCATCCACCAGCGTAACCTGCTGGCTTGCAATGCTCTCCCCTTCCCGCCCTTTGAGCAAAGACAAACCCTGCTGCGCCTCCTCAGCAGAGAAAATACCGCTAAATGTAGCCAAAAGGCTTGACATAGCCTCATTAAGAATAATTGTGCGATAGCGCCCGCTTTTAACTGGTGCTGCATTCAGCCCGTTCAGAGCCACCATGGCCGCTTCCTCCCCCAGCCTCTCAGGGTCAAGGTCTGTAAAGCGACGGCTCCAAATCACCTTGCCGTCAGCAGATTTGCTTTCACCCTCCTGCGCCACGCCGTAAGAAACCATCACCGCCACATTATCACGGCGCGTAAGGTTCAAGCCATAAGAATTGACCAGGCGCACCTGATCTGTTTCAGTGGCCACCTCGCAAGAAATGATGCTCTTTATCCTGGGGTCCGCCGCCAGGGTTGCTTTTTCTAGGGCCAATGCGGCCGCTAACTTTTCTTCTGCAGAAACCTCGTCCAGCTCTGGCGCATAGGTTTCAATCATCGGATAGTTTTCGGCGCCAGGATAAATGTCCTGAGCGTCCTCATCCTCCAGCCAAAGAGCACTTTCTTTAACCCCAACGATCAGCTGCTCAATCGCCTCTTCATCCAGTGCCTCGGTCGCTGCACAGCCCATTTTGCCCTGATAGATGCCCCGTAGGGACAGGCCCAAACTGGTATTCACCGAATACTTGCCGATGTCGCCGTGAACCGCCTGGCACTCAAAGCTCTCGCCGGTCACCGCATAAACCTCCGCTGGATCGATGCCCGCTTCCCTGGCCCGGCCCAT
>JAFUPO010000085.1 GCA_017481185.1 Clostridia bacterium
TGCAGGCGCTGAAAAGCCAGGGGGTCTACCTGGCGGTGGCTACGGCCAAGCCCCTGGAACCCTCCCGGCGCATCCTGGAGCATTTCAGGCTGGCGCAATATTTTGATGCCATCGTGGGCCCGGATATGAGCGTGAAGCACGCCGAAAAGGACGAGCTGATCCGCAAGGCCCGAGGCGATTTCAAGGGTAAATGCGCCATGGTGGGCGACCGCTGCTTCGATGTGGAGGGCGCCAACCGGGTGGGGATCGATTCCATCGGCGTGGGCTATGGCTACGGCGATTATGAAGAATTGACCCGAGCGGGCTGCACCCACTACGCCGCCACGGTGGAGGAACTTTACAACCTCCTGTGCCCCGGCGTCAAAAAGAAGGGCTGGTTCGTTTCCATGGAGGGCGGCGACGGCTGCGGCAAAACCACCCAGGCCCGGCTTTTGAGAGAAAATTTGGAGCGCTTCGGCTACGAGGTGTACGCTACCCGGGAGCCCGGAGGATGCTCTATCTCGGAAAAGATCCGTAACATCCTGCTGGATGTGGAAAACATGGAGATGGCCCCGGTAACGGAAGCTATCCTCTATGCAGCCAGCCGTGCTCAGCACGTGCAGCAGGTCATCCGCCCCAAGGTGAGGGAGGGCAAGCTGGTTTTGTGCGACCGGTTTGTGGATTCCTCCGTGGCCTATCAGGGGGGCGGGCGGCAGCTGGGCGTTGAAAAGATCATGCAGATTAACGCGCCTGCGGTGGACGGCTGTATGCCGGATATGACTGTGTATCTGGCCATGGATCATAAGCAGGCTCTCATGCGCCGCCTGAATGCCAGCGAGCCCGACCGGCTGGAGATGGAAAGCGTGGCCTTCCACGGCCGCATCCATGAAGCCTATGAGGTGCTCATTCAAAAGGAGCCGGAGCGCTTTTTGATCGTGGATGCGGCAAAGGGCGTGGATGAGGTGGCTCAAGAGGCTTTGCAAAAGGTTTTGGAAAGGCTGGAGTGATCCGTGAAAGAACGAATCGTGGTTGGTATGTCCGGCGGTGTGGATTCCTCGGTGGCGGCGCTGCTCTTGAAGGAGCAGGGCTATGAGGTTATCGGCGTTTTTATGAAAAACTGGGAGGAGAAGGACGAAAGCGGCGTCTGCACCTCTGAAAGCGACTGGTCCGATGTGCGGGCGGTGTGCGATGACATCGGCATCCCCTATTATTCGGTGAACTTTGCCAAGACCTATTGGGACCGGGTTTTTGCCTATTTCCTGGAGGAATACAAGGCGGGCCGCACCCCTAACCCGGATGTTTTGTGCAACCGTGAAATCAAGTTCAAGGCTTTTTTGGATTTCGCCATGCAGCTGGGCGCCTGGAAGATGGCCACTGGGCATTTTGTGCGCACCAACGCCCAGGGGGATCTTTTAAAGGGCCTGGATCCCAATAAAGATCAGAGTTACTTCCTTTATATGCTTAAGCGGGAGCAGCTTTTGAAGGCGGTGTTTCCGGTAGGCGAAATGTGCAAGGAGGATGTGCGGGATATTGCCCGGCGCAAGGGCCTGCCTGTCAGCGAAAAAAAGGATTCCACCGGCGTGTGCTTCATTGGCGAGCGGAACTTCAAACAGTTTTTGCAAACCTATCTGCCTGCCCAGCCGGGGGATATGGTGACTCCTGAGGGGGAAAAGGTGGGCATCCACGATGGCCTCATGTATTATACCCTGGGTCAGCGCAGGGGGCTGGGCATCGGCGGTCGAGGGGATGGCCGCAGCTGGTTCGTTATTGATAAAGATATGAAGAAAAATCGCCTCATCGTGGCCCAGGGGGAGGACCATCCCCTCCTTTATGGAAAAAAGGCTGCCTGCACCGGCGTCACCTGGATCGGCGATGCGCCCGAAAGGTCCTTCCACTGCACCGGCAAGTATCGCTACCGGCAAAAAGATCAGGGTCTGTTGGTGGAATGGGAGGGCGAAAAACTCTTTTCTTGCGCTGACGAACCTCAGCGGGCCGTGACCCCCGGGCAAAGCCTGGTGCTCTATGAAGGGGAAAAATGCCTCGGCGGGGCCATCTTGGATCAGGTGCTGGATCGCGGGATCACGAACGCTACGAACAATGCCTAACCCCAATTGTTCACATAAAGCCGAATGATGTTCACGGAAGTGCTTAAATATCATTCGGCTTTTGAAAAAAGTTCAAAAAAACTCAAAAAAACTTCAAAAAAGGTATTGACAAAGGAGGGGGGGCGTGGTATTATAGTCAAGCTCCTTCGAGCGAGGGAAAAACACCCGAGCGAGAGCGGGGCACGAACCTTGAAAACGATACAGGAAGAAAAAGAAAAGAAGCGCA
>JAFUPO010000086.1 GCA_017481185.1 Clostridia bacterium
GCCGGTGAGGCCGCCGCCTTCCTTCGGCTTCATCGTCATTTAGCTGAGGCCTATCCCCTTTTATTCAAAATCGCTTATGTGCAGGTTGTGGATGAATATGGCCTGTTGATTCAGCTCCCCGGCGGTCAATCCAGCCATTCACTTTTGTTCACCGGTCATCTGGACGTCTCCCCCGTTTGCCCTGAAACAGAGGATGACTGGGAGTTTCCGCCCTTTGCAGGCGTCCGGGCTGATGGCTTTGTTTGGGGCCGGGGCGCTTTAGATATGAAGGGCCATTTAATCTGCCTGATGGAGGCGGCCGAGGGCCTCTTGGCTACCGGTTGGCGGCCCGAGGGAGATATTTGGTTTGCTCTAAGCTGCAACGCTGAAAGCCGCGGCGACTGCGCTCGGCAGATGTTTCGCATCCTCAAGGCCCAAGGGGTTCACCCCGCCTTTATTTTAGATGAGGGAAGCGGCGTGGTGGATGGACAATTGGGCGTGGAGGCCCCCATGGCCCTAATTGGTATTGCTGAAAAGGGCCATGCCAATTTTGCCTTAACCTGCAAAATGGAGGGCGGCAAGGGATCCTATCCCCCTCGTAGAACAGCCCTCAGCCAGGTGATGCGAAGCGCCCGTTCACTGGATCGTCGCAGCCTGGGCGGCTTCCATCTCTCCCCGCCGGTAATACAGATGCTTCAAGTTCTGGCGCCCCATCTGAAAGGCGCTTGGCGCTTTGCCGCCTCCCATCCGGTTCTGGGCAGGCCCCTTTTGCGCCGTCTGGCAAAAAAGCATGATATTACCCGCGCACTGACCCACACCACCCTGGCCATGACCATGGCTCAGGGCAGCGCCTCCCCCAACACACTGCCCCGAAAGGCGCAAGTCACCTTCAATTGCCGCATCGTTCCGGGGGAAACAGCCGAAAAGGTAAAAAAGCGCCTGGCCCATGCCCTAACCGGCGCCAGGGTAACCCTGACCATGACAGCTCCGGCAGACCCCAGCGCCGTTTCCCCCTGCCAGGGGCCGGCTTGGGATGCCCTGGTCACAGCTGTTTCCATCTGGTTTCCCGATGCGCTGGCCGTACCCTATCTAATGCCTGGCGCTGGCGGCGCACGGCGCTACGAAGGCCTCTGCGATGCCATTTACCGCTTCTCGCCTTTCCGCCTGGATTCTCAGGAGCAGTCAGGCATCCACAATATCAACGAGCGCATCAGTTTGGAAAATCTTGAAACTGGCATCCGCTTCTTCCAGCAGATGCTCCAGGCCTAAGCGGTTAAGCTCGCCCTCCTCAGTTGTATTGAGGAGGGCTTTTTCAGCTGCTGCTGATGACCATCTGCGCGTCAACCTGAACGGTCACCTGCGCCTGCTCAAAGCGCCAGACCTTTTGCTCTGCCTCGGCTAGGGTGGCCGTTCCCCAAAGCGCCTGGCGATTGAAGCCTGCCGCGTCGCTTTGGGCTGCCTGTAATTTGGCAATCAGCTCCTCCAGCTCCTTTTTCAGCGCCTCCTCCAGAGCTTGCTGAGAAGGGCTGTCCACCACCGGGGTATAGGCTGTAACGTGTAGGCTCACCGTTAATCTGCCCTCTGGCTCAATCTGCGCATCTGCGCCTCTAAAAGCGGATACCTCTGCATTTTTCCCTTCCTCTGTGCGGATGTTCACCCGCTTGCCTCCCCCATTCAAGAGGGCC
>JAFUPO010000006.1 GCA_017481185.1 Clostridia bacterium
GCGGTCCATCAAGAAGGCTGCCGGTGAGTTGGACAGCGTCAACTACGAAGAGATCACCTATGAAGGCTATGCCCCCGGCGGCGTGGCTGTGATCGTTGAGGTCATCACCGACAACCGCAACCGTGCTGCCAGCGATATTCGCCACTGCTTCGCCAAGAACGGCGGCAACCTGGGCACCACTGGCTCCGTGAACTATATGTTCGACGAGAAGGGCCTGATCGTTGTGGAGCGCACGCCCGACAGCGATGAGGACGAAGTGATGATGATGGCGCTGGATGCTGGCGCTGAGGACATGAAGGCGCTGGACGATGCCTTTGAAATCTACACCGCTCCTGCGGACTTCTCCGCCGTGCGCGAAAACCTGGAAGGCCAGGGCATGACCTTCATCTCCGCCGAGGTGCAGATGATCCCCCAGAACACCGTGGCCATCGAGGATCCCGAGGTGCTCAAGAACGTGCAGAAGCTTCTTGAAATGCTGGATGATAACGATGACGTTCAGGAAGTGTATCACAACGCTGAGCTGCCTGAAGAAGACGAAGAAGAATAATTTTGTGTTTTCCAGGGAGGGGATCTCTTGCATAAAGAGGTTCCCTCCCTTTGCACATTTTAGGGGGGAACAGCGTGGAAACCTGGCAGAGGCTTTTGAAAACTGAATGGGCAGGCCGCCCCGAGGCTATCTGCAAAGAAACGATGCCCTCCACCAACACCTGCTTGAAGGAGGCGGCTAAACAGGGTGCGCCCGCCGGAACGGTGTGCCTGGCCCAGGCCCAGACCGCGGGCAAGGGCCGTTTGGGCCGCAGCTGGTTTTCACCTCCCGGCAGGGGCCTGTGGGTGTCCGTATTGGCACGGCCCCAGATGCCCTTGGAGCGCTGGCCTCACCTGACCTTGGCCGCTGCCCTGGCCATGGCAAAGGCTGTGGAAAATCAGGGCCTGGCCCCCCAGATCAAATGGCCCAACGACCTGGTGCTACAGGGCAAAAAGGTCTGCGGCGTGCTCCTTGAAATGGGGCCGGGTTTTGTGGTTATCGGCACGTGGCTGAACCTGCGCCCTGGCAGCTATCAGGAGGAATTGCAGGATAAAGCAGGCAGCCTGGAGGAGATTTCCGGCCGCCCCATGGCGGGGGATGCGATCCTGGCCGATTACCTGTATCACCTGGAAAAGGCTTTGCAGGCCTTGGAACAACGAGGCCTGGCAGGCATCCGGGACGAGTATGAAAAGCGCAGCTGCACCCTGGGCCGCGATGTGGTGGTCTCCGGGGGCATGGACGCCCGGGGCCGGGCAGAAGCGCTGGATGAAGACGGCGCCTTGATTCTCAAACTGGCAAACGGCGACACCTGCCGGGTGCTGGCAGGGGATGTGTCCGTCCGGGGCGTGATGGGGTATGCAGAATGATTAAGGGCATCGGGTTGGATCTGTGCGGCGTGGGCCGCATGGAGCCCCTTGTCAACGAGGGGCGCTTTCTGGAGAAATATTACACCCCCGCCGAGCGGGCGTACCTTTCGGGCCGGGGGCAGATGGCGGCAGCCTCAGCCGCCGGGATGTACGCCGCTAAGGAAGCCTTTTTAAAGGCTGTGGGCACGGGCCTTTCCGGGCGGCGCTGAACGAGATCGAAGTATGCCATGGGGAGATGGGGCAGCCTTATCTCACTCTCCATGGCCGGGCGGCGGCGCTGGCCCAGGGCATGACCTGCTTTGTGACCATCACCCACGAGGGGGATATGGCCGCCGCCGCTGTGATCCTGGAAGGGGGCGCTTAAATGATCCGCACCATTTCACCCAAGGCCATGCAGGCCTATGAGCAAAAGATTATGCAGCAAACCGGCCTGCCGGGGCTCCTTTTGATGGAGCACGCCTCCCGGGCGGTGGCGGAGCAGCTGGATAAAAGCCTGTATACCCTTTTCCTCTGCGGCCCAGGCAACAACGGGGGCGATGGCTTTGCCGCAGCCCGGCTGTTTCACCTGGCTGGAGGCCAATGCGAGGTGTGGCGGCTGCCTGGAGAATTAAAGGGCGACGCCCTTACAAACTGGCAATTGCTTCAGGCCCTGTGCCCTCGGGTGAAGCTGTGTGAACTGACGGCACTGCAAGCCTTTCCGCCCCAAACGGCGCAGATCGTGGATGCCCTTTTCGGCACCGGGCTTGACAGGCCCCTTACCGGCCTGCCCCTGGAATGGGTCAGGCAGATCAACGCATCCCATCTGCCGGTCATCGCTGTAGACATCCCTTCCGGCCTTTCCGGCCAGACGGGGCAGATCATGGGCGAAGCGGTGAAGGCGACGAAAACGGTGACCTTCCATCGGCCCAAGGATGGGCTCTATCTGGCCCAGGGGCGGTCGCACACGGGGGAAATCATCATCGCGCCCATCTTTTTACCCCAGGGGGAAGCGGAGGGCTATGACATCCTGGAGGCCGCCGATATTTCCCAATGGCTTCCCCCCCGCAAGCGTGACAGCCATAAGGGGGATTACGGCCGGGTGCTGATCCGGGCAGGCTCCCCCAACATGGCGGGGGCGGCGGGCCTTTGCGCCCAGGCAGCCCTGCGCACGGGCGCTGGCCTGGTCACCGTCTGCTGTGATGAAACCACTGCCCTCACCGTTCATACCTTAGCCCCCTGCGCCACCTGCTGCGATGAAAGCGCCCGCCCCCAGGCGGATGTGATGGCCGCCGGGCCGGGGCTGGGCCAGGGGGGCGAGGACTTCTTAAAGGAAATGCGCGCCTGCGAAAAGCCCTGCATCTGGGATGCGGACGCTTTGAACTGGCTTGCCCGCCAGGAAAGCTGCGCCCTGCCCGCCCATCACTTTGCCACCCCTCACCCTGGGGAGGCGGCCCGGCTTTTGGGCTGCACCCCTCAACAGGTGGAATTTGACCGCCCGGCAGCCCTCAGGGCCCTGTATAAAAAACTGGGCTGCACCGTGATCTTAAAGGGCGCTGTGACCCTGATCATTTCCCATGAGGGCAAAGCCATGAACCTGCGGGGCACCCCGGCCATGGCCAAGGGCGGCTCGGGAGACGCCCTTACGGGCATCCTTGCGGCCTTAGCAGCCAAGGGGCTTTCGCCCCTGCGCACCGCTCAACTGGCCTGCCTCCTTCATGGCATGGCCGGGGAGGCCGCAGCCCTAAAGCTGGGCGAAAACGCCGTCACCGCCATGGATCTGATCGACTGCTTAGGAAAGGAAATGACCCCATGAACATCCGCAATTATCGCAAGCTTTTTAAGTATGAGGAGAGCGTGGATCCCCAAACCGGCAAGACCAAGCGCAAAACCATTTACGTGGGCGATTATTACACCCTGGGCCTGGATGAACAGGGCCGCAAAAAGCTTTCTCGCAACATGGCGATTATGTGGTTTCCAGCTGTGGCAGCCTTTATCGCCGGAGGCATGATGAACACCTCCTCCAGCCACTGCCTGTGGGTCAGCCCCTTTTATATGCTCCAGGTGGTGCCCCTGGTGTATTGGCTGGTGGGCTGGCTTTCCTGCCTGAAAATGCCGGAGAAGCTTACCGAACTGCAAAAGCGCGAAAACATATTGAGCCTCAAAAATTCCGGCCTGGGCCTGGGGGTATTGGGCGGCTTGGCCATCATTGGCGACTGCATCCTGGGCTTCACCCAGGGCTGGCTCCAGGGCCCCGGCCCCGAGGCGCTGTTTATGGCCCTGTGCCTCATCAGCGCCACCTGCGGCTTCTGGCTGTACGCCACAATTCATAGGCTGAAAATTGAAGTGGTGAAGTAAAGAATGGAGATATGCGAGAACCCTTTCCTTTTTCGCAAAAGGAAAGGGTTCTCGCGCTCTCCTAAAGGAAAACGATTAAAACCGCAGATGAAACGGCCTGTAAACAACGCGAAAAAGAGGCTGCCGAGAATTTCAGCAGCCTCTTTTGCATTAGTTGATTCTGAAAGACCATGTTTCTTGGAGATAGGAGGGGATGTGATAGCTGCTTCCGTCGGAAAGCTCAACGCCGGTAATAGTCACAACAATTTTGGAAGCATAGCCAACACCGGAAGAATTGCGCTTGATCGTTTTGGTTTTGCCGGGCTTAATGGTAACATTATCGCCAAGGTTGTAGCTTCCTTCTTTAATAAGAGCGCCATTGTAGGTGTAGAGCTCAAGATCAAAATCAAAATTTTTAATCGTTAGCGTTTGAGTCTTGTTTTTAACAGTCAGCCCTAGGAGATTGGGTAAAAATCTACCTGTTCCAATGCTTTCCAAAGAGATAGGAACTGCAGGTTCCACCACAACTTTAACGGAACTGCTGGCGCCGCTGCCATCTTTAGCGGTTGCTGTAATGATAGCTGTGCCGGCACGTTCGGCGGTAATTTTGCCGGTTTCACTTACGGAGGCTATCTCGGGGGCGGACGAGCTCCATTCAATTTCCTTGTTGGTTGCGTCTGAAGGAGAAATGGTAACACTGATGTCTTTTGTTTTGTCGGGGAACAAAGAAATACGTTTGGTTTGGCTGAGCTTCACTTTTTTTACAGCCTGAGTAACAGTAACTGCACAGGAAGCGTTGATTTCACTGCCATCTGCGGCAGTCGCAGTAATGGTGGCGGTGCCAACGCTCTTGGCGGTAACCTTACCTTTCTTGTCTACTTTGGCAACGTCAGGGTTTGAGGAGGACCAGCTGACTCCCTTGTTTGTTGCACTTTCAGGCCCAACGGTGGCGGTGAGCTTCATGGTTTTGCCCTTGGCAATGGAAACAGCGGTATGATCTAAGGTCACAGTTTCGCTGGGCTGGATGACTGTTACCTTGCAGGAGGCAGATTTGGTTTTGCCTTTGGTATCTGCTGGTTGATCGGAGGTGGCTGTGATGGTGGCTTTGCCTCCCGCTACAGCGGTAATGTTGCCCTTTTCATCCACCGTTGCAATGCTGGGGTCGCTGGAAGTCCAGGTAACCGTTTGATATTTGGCGTTTTCAGGATTAAGGGTAACGGATAATGCTACAGGTGCAGTGCCTGCGGCAAGGGTCAATTCTTCTTCGCTCAACGAGATGGCCTTTACCGGAGAATACACGCTTACAGGCAGATTGGCGGTCAGCTCCTGCCCCTTTTTGTATTTAAGCGTCAGCGTAATGACGGCTTCGCCTGCACCTTTGCCGGTGACCTTGCCGCTGGAGATGGAAGCGATGGATCTATCGGAGGTTTCCCATACTTTCTTTGTGATTTTTCCCCATTCTGAATCTCCTGTTACAGTATATTCGATTTTGACAGAGTTGCCTTTGGCTAGTTCCAGAGTATCGCTGGCAAAAGAAATGGACGCTTCTTGTGCGCAGGCAGCGGTGCATAGAACAACCACGAGTATGAGTGCTGCGAAAAATACAACAGTGAGGCGTTTCATGAGTACCCTCCTAAGCTTTATTAAAATACTCTACCGGAAAAAAGCGCGATACTGTTCAATTACCTACAAGCTCCTTTAATTCAGAGAAAGCATCGTACACTGCGCTGGAATCGTTTTTTTCAAATTCTTCAAATACTTCCTCTAGAATAAACTCACTCATGAGCGAAGAAGCAAGACCGTCGAAAATAGTATAGACAGCTCGTTTTTCGCTGGGAGAGAAAGCGATGACGACAGAGTCATTATCGCCTTCCCACAGAGAACCTACGATGGAGTCAGTAATTCCTACATAGCTTGCATCTCCGATGGTAATGCCGAGGTTTTTAACTTCTTCAAATTGCTGTGCTTCGAGCAAGAGCAGGATGGAAAGCATGGCTCTATTTGCTTCGGTTGAATACCATTTGTTGGCAGAACGGTTAAAAATGGAGGCTAATTCCACGTCGAACTGAACCGCATTCTCGTTGGATTCAGCCAGTACTGGCGCAGGAAAGCATAGCAGAATGGTGGACAGACACAAAATGAGAGCAAGAGATTTTTTCATACCAGATACCTCCCTCTACAAAATAAAACAGGAACTATTCTTCCTGTAATTATGATACACTTCCTCCTCTTTGTCAACGATATTAGGAACTAAAATTCCTGATATAAGGCAAATAGGGGGAAGAAAGATGTTGATTACAGATTTTCGGGCTATTGGCAATAGGCTATTGGCCTTTCGTAAAAAAGCAGGTAAGACGCAGATGGAGCTGGCAGAGGCGGCCGGTCTGTCTGATCGGACCTATGCGGATATTGAAAGAGGCACGGTCAATATGCGCATTGAGACGCTTTTGAAAATCTGCGAAGCATTGCACATTACGCCGGATGATATTTTGACTCCGAACAGGGAAAAGGCTCTTGACAAGGAAGAAGTTTTGAAAAAACTGAGCGATTGCTCCGAAAGTCAGCAGCAAACAGCCCTGAAACTGCTGGAAGTGTATCTCGGCTCTCTGCGATAGTATAAAGCCTCCCTCTGATGAGGGAGGTGGGTGAGCGTAGCGAACCCGGAGGGAGAGATATAAATTATTTTTCTCTCCCTCAGTCACCTCGGGATAACTCCCTTCAGTGCCAGCTCCCTCATCAGAGGGAGCCTTTTGCGCTATGAACATGAGAACCCTCTTGAAAGGGATGGGGCCTTGCATTTAACGTTAAAATGGAGTACATTATCTGCTGAAAACATAAGCGTTTCCATCCTTTAATTGAAGGAGTTTTGTATGTTCGATATTATCGTGATCGGCGCAGGCCACGCGGGCTGCGAGGCGGCTCTGGCGGCGGCCCGCATGGGGCAGGAGACCTTGCTTTTGACCCTTAACATGGACGCTATTGCCCTCATGGCCTGCAACCCGGTCATCGGCGGCACGGCCAAGGGGCATTGGTTCGAGAGCTGGACGCCTTGGGCGGCGAAATGGGCCGGGCCATTGACGATACCTTTCTCCAGTCCCGTATGCTGAATCGCGGCAAGGGGCCTGCGGTGTATTCATTGCGCGCCCAGGCGGACAAGCAGGCCTACCAGAACCGTATGCGCAAGGCCCTTTTTACCCAGGAGCGGCTCACCGTGCGCCAGGGAGAGGCAGCTCGCATCCTCACCGAAAAGGGCAAGGTCACAGGCATTGTGACCACCACTGGGGATGAAATTTTCTGCCGGGCCGTGGTGGTGGCTACCGGCGTGTATTTGAAGGGCCGGGTCATTATCGGCGAGGCCCAGTGGGAAGGCGGCCCCCAGGGCCTGCTGGCGGCCACCCAGCTGAGCCAGAGCCTTATGGATCTGGGCTTCCCCCTGCGCCGGTTCAAGACCGGCACCCCTGCCCGGGTGGATGTGCGCTCCATCGACTTTGACGAAATGGAGATCCAGCCCGGCGACGAGCCGGTAACCCCCTTCTCCTTTATGACGGATAAGCCCCTGTACAACCAGGCGGCCTGCTACCTTACCTGGACCAACGAGGAAACCCATAGGGTCATCCGCGACAATCTCCATCGCGCGCCCCTTTATCGGGGGGACATCAAGGGCACCGGCCCCCGGTACTGCCCCTCCATTGAGGATAAAATCGTCCGCTTTGCGGATAAGGATCGGCATCAGGTGTTCCTGGAGCCGGAGGGCCTCAATAGCCACGAATGGTATGTGCAGGGTATGTCCTCCTCCATGCCGGAGGATGTGCAGTGGCAGATGTACCGCACCATTCCCGGCCTGCGCCGCTGCCAATTGACCCGGCTGGCCTATGCCATCGAGTACGACTGCATTGATTCCCGGCAGCTGCGCCCCACCCTGGAGAGCCTGGAGGTTTCCGGTCTTTACTTTGCGGGGCAGATCAACGGCACCTCCGGCTATGAGGAGGCTGCCGCTCAGGGATTGATCGCCGGGGCTAATGCCGCCCTGGCTTTAAAGGGGCAGGAACCGCTGATCCTCACCCGTGACATGGCCTACATGGGCGTGATGGTGGATGATCTCACCACCAAGGGCACCGACGAGCCCTACCGCATGATGACCAGCCGGGCGGAGCATCGGCTCTTCCTCAGGCAGGATAACGCTGATCTCAGATTGACCCCCCTGGGCCATCGCATGGGCCTGGCCAGTGACGAGCGGCTTCATCGCTGTGAACAAAAGCGTGAACAAACCGCCGAATTGGAGGCGCTTTTGCGGGAGCGCAACCTGCCGGATGGGCCTGAGCGCAACACTATGCTAAAAGCCTTGAACGAGACTTGCCCCCAGGGAGGCGTCAGCGCAGCGGAGCTTTTGCGCCGGCCCCAGATCACCTTGGAGCATTTGAAGGGCCTGGCGCCTGAAATCGACCAGTATCCCGCCCAGGTGCAGGAGCAGGCCCAGATCAGCCTGAAGTATGAGGGCTATCTGAAAAAGCAGCAGGCCCAGATCCAGGCGGCCCGAGCCATGGAAAACTGGCTTTTGCCTGAGGAAACAGATTACCAGGCCATCGATGGCCTGCGCCTGGAAGCCCGGCAGAAATTGCAAAAGCAGCGGCCCCGGTCTCTGGGCCAGGCGGGCCGCATCCCCGGGGTCTCCCCGGCGGATATTGCGGTGCTGATGGTGTATCTCAAAGCTCACAACGGTTAAGAGGTCATTGAAAATGAAACGCAAAACCGCCTTTATGCTGGTCATTGTCGGGGTAATCACCATGTCCTTTTCCGGGCCTCTGGTGAAGGCCGCCCTGATGAATGGGGCCTCCCCTGCCTCGGTGGCCATGACCCGGATGCTGCTGGGTGCCCTTTTGACCTTCCCCATGGCATTGAAAAAGGACGCCGCAGGCCTTCGGCCCATGGCCGCCATGCTTCATCTGAAAAAGAGCCACCTGATCGCCCTTGTGGGCGGCGCGGTGTGCCTGGCAGGCCATTACTATACCTGGATGACCAGCCTCAATGCCACCTCCACCTTTGCCTCTGTGGCCCTGGTGTGCACTCAGCCCCTGTTTGTGGCAGCCCTGTCGGGGCTCCTGCTCCATGAGCCCATGGCCAAGGCCTCTCGGCCTGGGGCGCTGGTGGCCCTGGTGGGCGCGGTGCTTATCGGGGTAAGCAGCCTTTCCACCGGCGGCGAAAAGAGCCTGGGGGGCGACCTGTTGGCGCTTCTGGGCGCGGCGCTGATGGCCGGGCACTGGCTCATTGCCAGGTATCTGCGCCGCAGCCTCCCCGCCATGGGCTATACCTGCGTGGTGTATGCCTTAACGGCCCTGGCGCTTTTTCTCTGCCTGCCCCTGCTGGGGGGCTATGCGATGCCCCTTTCCGCCCTGCCCTATGTGGTGGCGCTGGTGCTTACCTCCACGCTCCTGGGCCATACCCTCATGACCGTGGCCCTGGGCGCGGTCTCTGCGGACGTGGTATCCTTCGCTCTATTGGGCGAGCCGGTGGGCACCATGGTGTGGGCCATTCTCTTTTTTCATGAAATTCCCTCGCCCCTCTTGGTTTTGGGTGGCGCGGTGGTGCTTATCGGTCTGGTGATGTACCTAAGAGGCGGTATAGAACATTCCGCTCAAGGCCAAGTCGCTTCACAAGGCTGACGAATAATGGTATAATGAGTACATATTTATCCTTTCCTGTTCTATGGAGGAAGTGAATTATGCGTATTCTGGTAGTGGGTGACGGCAAGGTAGGCCACACCCTGGCGGAACACCTGGCCCGGGAGGACCATGACGTGGTCATTGTGGACCGGGCGGAGGAGGTGCTGGCGCACAGCGAGGATACCTTGGATGTGTTATGCGTTCGGGGCAGCGGCGCCAACGCCCAGACCCTTATAGAGGCCGGGGTGGACAAGGCGGATATTATTATCGCCGCCACCGCCAGCGATGAAACCAATATGCTTTGCTGCCTGATGGGCAAGCGCCTGGGGGCCAAGTATGCTGTAGCCCGCATCCGAGACCCTGAATATAACCAGAGCCTGAACCTTTTGCAGCGGGAGCTGGGCATTGACCGGGCCATCAACCCTGAAAAGGCCACGGCCCAGGAAATCAGCCGCCTTTTGCGCTTTCCCTTTGCCAGCACCATTGAATCCTTTGCTAAGGGCCGGGTGGAGATGGTGGAGTTCCGCGCTCAGGAGAAGGACTGCATGGTGGGCTGCGCCATGAAGGATCTGAGCCGCCTGAATAAGGGGATCCCTCAGGTGCTGTACTGCGCCATCGAGCGGGCGGGGGAGGTTATCATCCCCAATGGCGAAACTGTGATTCAGCCAGGGGATCGGGTTCATGTAGCGGCAGACCCGGTAACCATCACCAGCTATTTCCGCTACCTGGGTAAGAGCTCCTACAGGGTTAAAAATGTGATGCTCCTGGGCGGCGGCCGCATCAGCTATTATCTGGCCAAGATCATCGTGCCCATGGGGATCAAGGTTTCTCTGGTAGAATTGAATAAAGAAAAGGCCGCCAGCCTCTCAGAGCTTTTGCCCCAGGTGAATGTGATTTGGGGCGACGGCACCGACCAGGAGCTCTTAGAGCAGGAGGGCCTTGGGGAGATGGACGCCTTTGTAACCCTCTGCGACCGGGATGAGGAAAACCTCATGACCGGCCTCTACGCCGTGACCCAGGGGGTGCCCAAGGTGATTGTGAAAAACAACCGAGCGCCCTATATGGATATTATCGCGTCCATGGGCCTGGATTCCATGGTCAGCCCCAAGGCCATTACCTGCGCCAATATCCTGCGCTACGTTCGGGCGCTGGCCAACAGCCAGGGCAGCGCGGTGGAAAAGCTCTACCGCTTGATGGACGGCAAGGCCGAGGCCCTGGAGTTTATCGCCAAGGAGGGGGATTCATACATCGGGATCCCGCTAAAGGATCTAACGGTGCGCAAAAATACCCTGGTGGCAGTTATCGTTCGCCGGGGCCAGGTGATCGTGCCCTTCGGCAACGACCACATCGAGGGGGGCGACTCGGTTATTATCGTGGCCAAGGAAAGCGGTCTGAGTGATTTGAACGAGGTGATCCGGCATTGAACAAGCGGCTCATCCTCTATGTAATCGGCTCGCTGCTGTTGGTGGAGGCTGCCGCCATGCTTCCCAGCCTGGGCGTAGCCCTGTACTTTGGGGACGGGGATGCCCTGGCCTTTGTGCAGACCATGCTGCTCCTGGTAGCCATCGGCCTGCCCCTGCGGCTGTTGTCCAAGCCTCGCAAAAAGGACTTGGGGCCCCGGGAGGGGTTCATTGTGGTGGCAGCCATCTGGGTGCTGTTGAGCCTTTTCGGCTGCCTGCCCTTTATGCTCTCGGGCATGATCCCCCATTTTGCAGACGCATTTTTTGAAACCGTCTCCGGCTTTACCATCACCGGCGCCACCATTATGAGCCGGATGGAGATGCAGCCCCGGGGCGTGATGTTCTGGCGCAGCTTCACCCACTGGATCGGCGGCATGGGCGTGCTGGTATTGACCCTGGCCCTCCTGCCCCAGATGACCGGGCGCACCGCTCACCTCATGAAGGCGGAAAGCCCGGGCCCCACCCTGTCAAAGCTGGTGCCCAAAATGGGCGACAGCGCCAAGATTCTCTACATTATTTATGGCGTAATCACCGCTGTGCAGGCAGTGGTGCTGATGCTGGCGGGCATGAACCTTTACGATGCCCTCATCCATGCCTTTGGCACGGTGGGCACTGGCGGTTTCAGCAACTACACGGCAAGCATCAGCCATTTTGAATCCCCTCTCATTGAGTGGATCATCACCTTCTTCATGCTCCTTTGCGGCGTGAACTTTGCCCTGTTTTATCGGGCGGCTATTGGCGACTGGCGAGGCGCTTTGAAAAATGAGGAGATGCGCTGGTTCTTAGGTATTGTGGGAGCATTTATCCTGGGTATTACGCTGATGATCCTTCCCCAATACGGCGATCTTTTCACAGCCCTTCGCCACAGCGCCTTTCAAGTGGCCAGCGTTGTCTCCACCACCGGGTATATGACCCAGGATTTCAACCTCTGGTTTCAGGCGGCCAAGATGCTGCTGGTTCTTTTGATGTTCATGGGCGGCTGCGCAGGCTCCACAGCCGGCGGCTTGAAGGTTATCCGGGTGAGCCTGCTGCTAAAAATGGTCAAGCGGGAAGTGCGCCGCACCTTTCAGCCCCGCAAAATGCAGGTGGTGCGCTTTGAGGGCAAGGGCGTGGATGAGCAGATGCTTTCAGGCATTACCATGTTTTTCTGCACCTACATCCTCATGCTGCTGGCGGGCACTTTCGTCGTATCCCTGGAAAACACCTACGGCTTTACTGAAAACTTTACAGCGGCCCTGACCTGTATCAGCAACGTTGGCCCCGGTCTGGGCGCAGTGGGCCCGGCCAGCAACTTTGCAGGCTACGGCCCCCTGAG
Organism: Clostridia bacterium; assembly: GCA_017481185.1. The sequence goes on from JAFUPO010000006.1 coordinate 12,141, forward strand.
CAAGTTCGTTTTGTCCTTTCTGATGCTGGCCGGCCGTTTGGAGATCTTCCCCATGCTGATTCTGTTCCACCCAGCCATTTGGAAAAGGAAATAAAAGCATCGCTTTAGCGGACACCCCTTTGAGGGGGTGTCCGTTCAGACTGTCGATAAAGTAACGGAAAAATACCAGGGATGCAATGAAGGGGCGTTGCCCCTTCATTTTTAAATCGTATCGACCGGCTTTGCCGGTCGGGCGGGGCGTTTAGCGTAATAAAATGAAATTTTATGGAGCTAAAC
>JAFUPO010000087.1 GCA_017481185.1 Clostridia bacterium
CAGGTCATCCCCTACCCGGCGGATTTCATCCTTAAACAGATCCCGCACAGGGTCTACCACTTGGATCTGTCCTTCGTCAAAAAGCGACGCCATGGGATCAATATCCGCAGATGTATTTATTAGATCATTATAGTTGAGGCCACGCAAAAGCACCTGAGCGCCCTGGCACTCCTGTAGGGCTTCCCTCAGGGTATCTGCCAGCAGCCCATCGATAATGCGCTGCTTTTCATCGTCCTTGGAGACGCCTTTGAGGGCGGAAATGAATCGTTCCTGCGCATTTATGCGGCGCAGGTTCAGCCCCATGGTGCCTTGATAGAAGGCGACAACCTGCTCCCCTTCTTCCTTGCGTAAAAGGCCCGTATCCACAAAGATGCACTGCAAACGGCTGCCGATGGCCATATGCCCAAGCAGAGCGCAGACGCCGCTGTCGATGCCGCCGGACATAGCACAGATGGCCCGGCCCTCATCGCCCACCACCCGTCTGATTTCATCCACGGCCCGCTCCACAAAGGAGTCGTTGTCCCACCAGGGGGTACAGCCGCAAAGGGTTTTGGCGAAATTCACCAGGATCTGAACGCCGTCGGGATCATTGGGTTCCATCTGAATCTGCAAACCGTAAAAAGGCAAACTTTGATGGGAAAATCCCAGCACAGAGTCCAGGGCCATAAAGGCGGGCAGAAGCGTTTCGTTCAGCTTCATCGCACGAACACCTTCCAGTAGCCGCTCGCTGTCTGACACCTCCTCAAATAAGGGCGAGGTCTCATAATGAACCGGCGCTACCTGGCGGGGCAGAGGCTCCTGGGAGGCTTCACCGCCCAGTTGAGTTGCAAGGCCTATGGCAGTGTCGCCCAAGGCCAGCATAGGAACGCCCATCAGCAAAAGCTCCGGATCAAAATCAGGAAGATGGGAAGCGCCTGCTGCGCCGCCAGCCAGAATCAACCCCAGAGGTGCTTCCGCCCGGACCTGCGCGGCACTGATGCCGCCAGGCACAATCTTGCAGTATATTCTCTCGCCACGCAGCTTGCGGGCAATAGCGCGCCCGGCAGTTTCGTTAAAGCTCAGCACCAGAACCATATCGCGCATGAAGGCAGCCTCCTTCTAATATGCAAGCAAGTAATCTTATTATATTTCGGCAGGGAAGGGCAAACTCCTGCAAAGTGGGAGAGAATGGAAAAAAGGATGCCTGTACGGCATCCTTATAAAATCAGAGCAGCTCAATCAGCGCATCTACGGCCTTTTCCTGGGTAGCCCAACTGGTAGCAAAGCGCACCACGGTATGATTATCATCCAGCGTCTCCCAGAAGCTGAAGGAAACCTCCTTGGCCAAGGATTCCATCTTTCTGTTTTCCAGCACAATAAACTGCTGATTGGTGGGCGTTTCGAGGAAGAAGGTGTATCCCTTGGCCTTCAGGCCGGCCTTAAGCTTTTCAGCCATATCGATGGCATGGCTGGCAATGCGGGTATAAAGATCATCTGTAAACAGCGTATCAAATTGTATCCCAAGCACACGACCCTTGGCCAGCAGGGCGCCGTGCTTCTTAATCAACGTAAAAAAGTGAGGAATGGCGTTGGGGTTTGGCAGTACCACAGCCTCGCCCAGCAGGGCGCCCACTTTGGTGCCGCCAATATAGAAAGCGTCGCACACCTGAGCCAAAAAAGGAAGGGTTACCTCTGTATCCTTGGCGCAAAGGCCATACCCCAGGCGAGCGCCGTCCAAAAACAAGCGCATACCATATGCTTGGCAAATATCGCGGATCTGTGCTAGCTCATCCCGGGTATAAAGGGTGCCGTATTCTGTGGGATGGGACAGGTAAACCAGGCCAGGAGCAGTCATGTGAGCGTTGTTTTGATCCTTATAAAAACGGCTGGCATATTCCTCAATCTGGCTGGGACGAAGCTTGCCGGTATGATGGGGAAGCGTAATAATTTTATGGCCCCAAGCCTCTACAGCGCCAGCCTCATGCCCGTGAATGTGGCCTGTGTCTGCGCAAAGAACACATTCCCAAGGGCGTAGCAGCCCGTCAACCACCAGCGCGTTGGTCTGGGTGCCTCCGCTGATAAAGTGAACGGCAGCGTCGGGGCATTGACAGGCAGCCCGGATTTTATGGCGGGCAGAGTCACAGAAAGCATCTGTTCCATAACCAGGCGTCTGCACAAGGTTGGTTTCGCTAAGTTTTTCTAAAATAAGAGGATGAGCGCCCTCTTGATAATCGCTGGCAAAGTAGAGCATTTGCAATCGCACCTTTCCATAAAAAGTAATATGTTGCCAGTATTATAAAGGTATAAAGAGGGGGGTGTCAACGGTTGTACGTTGCCTAACTGTGCTCAAAATGGCTTTTCTGGGCTAAGAACGACCGGAAAAGACTTAAAATAAAAAACTTCAAAAAAAGTTCAAAAAACTTCAAAAAAGGTGTTGACAAGATTCAAGGAATGTGATACTATATCAACCGTCGCCTGACGCGACACGAACCTTGAAAACGATACAGGAAGAAAAAGAAAAGAAGCGCAAGAAGAAATTCGACAGTTGATTCTGGAAATGAGTTTTCTGCTTTGGGTTACGGAAACGTAATCGAGAAGAGTAGATAAAGGATTAAACATAAGAGTTTGATCCTGGCTCAGGACGAACGCTGGCGGCGTGCCTAACACATGCAAGTCGAGCGGAGACTTACGGAAAGAAGCTTCGGCGGAATGAAGTAAGTTTTAGCGGCGGACGGGTGAGTAACGCGTGAGCAACCTTTCTCATTCAGGGGGATAACACAGCGAAAGTTGTACTAATACCGCATAAGACCACAGAGCGACATCGCTTAGGGGTCAAAGGAGCAATCCGGAATGAG
>JAFUPO010000088.1 GCA_017481185.1 Clostridia bacterium
CATACCTTACTACACAGCCGCCATAAGCGCCCTTCGGATCTTTATGAAAAGCCATAAACGGCTCAAACAAATAACGGTCCCCATGTATTCAATCTATTATAGCATAAAAAAATTACGATGCCTAGTCAAAATCCACCGATTTTTCACTTTCTATATGCGAAAAATTCGGTGGATTTTTTAGCGATTTGTTATCATCAGCAACAAATTGAATTTTTATGCCAGGTGACGCTCCACCATGGCGAGAATATCATCTTTCATCTGTACACCCACGGTTTTATCCACAGGCTGGCCGTTTTCAAAAACGATCAGCGTTGGAATGGACATAACGCCGTACCTAGCTGCCAGCTCCTGGCAATCGTCCACGTTAAGCTTATACACGTCGCATTTGCCCGCCACTTCCTGAGCCACCTCATCCACAATAGGAGCCAGCATCCGGCAGGGAGCGCACCATACGGCCCAGAAATCCACCAGCACCGGCTTGGAATTATTCAGGACCAAGCTTTCAAAATTCTCCATCGTTACGTCATTAACCTTGCTCATTATTTCTCTTCCTTTCTGGCAGCCTCGGCAGCCGTCAATACTTCGACCAGCGTGGCTTCCCATTGGCTTTCCTTCTTACGTTTTACATCCCAGAGCCGGATAGCGATCATGGCCAGGGCCAAGCCGCCGATGCCGCCGATCAGCGCGCCCACATTGCCCCCCAGGCTGTTACCGATCACCAGGCCCGCCATCAGCGCCACAAGGGGCCACAGATAGGCCATCGCAGAGGCCTTCATCACCTGCGCGGTTGGCAGGGAAACGACCACCCAATCGCCAATGTTCGCCTGGCCTTTTACCAACATCCGGGCCTTTTGGCCGCCTTCGCAGCCGCCGCATTTTTCGCAGGCGGTAGGCCGACAAAATTCCACCAGCAGCCGTCCCTTTTCGATCGCGATCACTTCACCTGTACGCTCCATGGGTCAACCTTGCCTTTCTGTTATGGATTATACAGGATGATACCACGATTTGCCGACCCTGTCAAAAGCAGTATACCCGTTTTTCGCAAAAACTAAACCTAAATCATATTTCCTGTTAGAATCATTACCTTTTCAGGGGCTGCCTGTGCATGGCTTTGCGCCATGGTCATAAGCAGATTGGCTTCCCCGGCTGTCAGCTCCTTTTTGCCTACCATCAGGGTCACCTGCTCTCCCTCCACCACACACAGGCAAGGCGTGAAGCCCCCGCCGGTCATGGCGCCCTCCAGAGCCATCTCCTTCTCCCCCTCGGCCACCAGGCGGGTCAGCGCCGCCTGGGCGTCCTCCCGGGCCTGAAGGGTGGTGTGCTCTGACTGAATCAATGCGCCAAGTGCTTCCATGTCCTTTTCCCTTTGCGCCTGACGGCGGTCGCGGTAGGCCTCAATGGCGTCCAGGGCTCCGGCCGCCGTTACCAGCGTCTCGGTTTCCTCCACTCGTACCACCGGGATCCCGATCCCTTCCAATGGGGTGAGCCGGCTTTGATGATACCCATAGGAAACGCCCATTACCGCCAATAAAAGGATCAGGGCCAAGCCGTTTTTCCAACGTTTCAGCACTTAAACTCCTCCTTCATCCATGGGAAAAACACAAATCTGGTCCCCCTCCAGCCCAAGCAAGGTGGAGGCTGCCCGAATCAATTGCAGCCGCACTGCAATATCGTTTCCGCCCTGAGCCACGATCACCGCGCCAGTTGGAGCGGCCAGCTCCTGGTTCTCCCACAGGGAGGATGCCTCTGCCTGGGGATAGTACACGGCCACCTCCACCTTACCCGCTCCATGAATTTGGGACAGTACCTGCGCCATGCGCATTTCCTGTTGGCTTGCTCCATTTGTAGCAGCGGGCTCCGTCCACGTCAGGCTCAAAAGGGTCAGAATTATCACCGCGGCTATAAGCCAGGGGCCATGCTTTGTACCGCCCAGACGCTCCCACCAGCCTTTAAGATTCATGGTCATCCTCCCAGGCATTAAGGACCATGTCCTCATAGATCTGCCTTTCGTAGCGCTGGCCCTGACTGAGCCAATCTGCCGCTCCACCCCCGGGCAAAGGCAGGCTGCCCAGGCTGGTCATGACCGTATAAATAAGCACCAGCCCCAGCACCATCCGACCGACACGGCCCATGCTTCCTTGGGGAAACAGATGCTCCAGAAGGGTTACCGCTGTCAGGATCAGGACCAGGTTTCTTAAAAACGCCGCCACCTCCAGGCCTCCTTCATCTGAGCATCACGGTCAGGTTGCCTACCACCAGCATCTGGGCAATCAACAATAGGAACATAGCGCCCAGGGATAGCTGCACCACAAACAGCAGCATCAGCACCTTGGAAAAATCCGCCATGCACCGCAGCAAGCGGCTCTCCGCCACCGGCTGGAGCACTGCTGCGCAGAGTTGATAAATAAGCGCCGCTCCCAAGGTTTGCAGCATAGGCCCGGCCAGCGTTGCTATAAGAATCGCCAGCCCCGTGACCCCCAAAGCATTTTTGATCAGCAGACTGCATCCCACCAGGGTATCCACCGTATCCGCAAACATCCCGCCCACAAAGGGCACAAAATTATCGATAGCGTATTTCGCCGTGCGGATGGAGATGCCGTCCACCGCAGCAGTGCCCAAACCCTGGATCATGGTCACGCCGATAAATACGGTGAAGCTGACCCCCAAGGTCCAGGCGGCTGCCCGCTGAAAAAGCTTTCCCAGCCGGGATACGCTGACCCTCTGCGACAGGTGGCTTAAAAGGGTGGTCAGCG
>JAFUPO010000089.1 GCA_017481185.1 Clostridia bacterium
ACGAGGGCCAGGAGCCCCGGCAAGCACAAGAAGGGGAGGATCCTTGCCACCAGGAGATGCTGACCACGCCGCGAAAGGTGAAGCCTATGGAGGGCGTTGATCCCTGCCATGGGTCTATGTTTCAACGGCCTGAAAGGATTCATGCAGATGAGGAGGAAGCCCCAGCCCCTTGGAAGCCTGATCTGAGCCGCGAGGGCCTTTGGCAGGCCGTGGTGATGCAGGAGGTGCTCACCCGCCCTGGCCAGCGGCAAAGGAGGTTTATTCGTTGACGGATATTCGTGTTGCTCTGGCAGATGATGACCAGGGGATGCGCACGATTATGCGCAAGATGATAGCTAAGGTTGATGGCTTTACCCTGGTTGGCGAGACTGACAATGGCCTGGATCTGATGAAGCTGGTGGAGGAGAAGCGCCCCCAGGTGGTTTTTCTGGATGTGGAAATGCCTGGCATGACCGGCGTAGAATGTGCCCGGATCATTCAGGATACGGATCCGGCCACGGTGCTTATCTTTGCCACGGCCCATGACCAATATATGGGCGATGCCTTTGAGGTTTACGCTTTTGATTATCTGATCAAGCCTTTCAAGGTGGAGCGGGTGATAAAAACCCTGGAAAGGGCCCGCGACCGCATTGCCCGGCTGGATGAGAAGCCTTTGCCTCCCATTAAGCCGATGAATCGAGCCACAGCGGGCAGGTTGATGCTCCACCATCGGGAGGGCGTTAGCTTTGTAAATATGGCAGATATTTTGCTGATTCAGCGGGAGAATCGCTCTACGGTGATCTATACCGCGGGAGGGGGTCGGTTCGTAACCAGTGATTCCCTAGGGGAAACGGAGGCGCGGCTGGATCCTAATGTGTTTTTTCGAGGCCACAAAAGCTATATCATCAATTTGAATCAGATTGATAATATAACCCCCTATGGTCGATGGACCTATGTGGTCAGGCTAAATGGCACGCAGCAGGATGCGCTGATTACTCATGAGAAATACGAAGAGCTGGAGCGGATGTTTGCTTGAGGCTGGAAAGGACGGTTAAAATCGTCCTTTCCCTTTTTTAGCCATTTTTTTGACAAAACACCTCCAAAGGTGCTATAATTAAAAACAATTTACACTCATGTAAAGTGGCTGCGGGGCAGCTGCGATAAGGAGGCGTTTTCCATGGCAGGCTATGTGTCGGAAGCGGTCATTAAACGGCTGCCAGGATATTACCGGCATTTGAGAGAACTTGAAGCGGCTGGGGTGACCCAGATCTCTTCACAGGAGTTGGGACGGCGGATGCAGCTCACAGCATCTCAGATCCGTCAGGACATCAACTGCTTTGGCGGATTCGGCCGTCAGGGTTATGGGTATAAAGTATCGGAGCTCAAGGGCCATATCGGTGAGATCCTGGGCTTGAATCGTTCTCATAAAATGATTATTGTGGGCGCAGGCAACATCGGCAGCGCCGTAGCCAGCTATCCCACCTTCTCCCGCGAGGGATTTACCACCAAGGCGATCTTTGACGTGGATCCTGAAAAGGTAGGAACCCAGGTGGGCGGCCTAACCATTCAGAATGTGTCTGCCTTGGAAGAATACCTGGATAAGAACAAGGTGGACATCGCTGTAATCGCCGTGCCGGCGGGAGATGCCCAGGGCCTGATGAATACCCTGGCGGCCAAGGGTGTGCGTGGCATATGGAACTTTGCGCCTACGGATCTGCGCCCTCCGGAGGGCGTGGTTTCTGTCAATGTGCATCTGAGCGATACCCTTCAGATTCTATCCTACAAAATGCTGCATCGGGACGAACTGTGAACAAAAACAGCTCCCTTGAGCGTTTGATGGATAGAAGAGGCCATCATCGGAGATAAAGGAGCTTGTGGAATGGAACGAACCCCTTCCAATCAGGAACACCCCCGCACGGCCCGGGTGGTTAAGGCGCGCAATCCGGCGGAGCAAAGGGATTACCCCAACCCGGGAAAGCAGCCGATTCGCCGAGTGCAGCCGCGCAGGGAAGAAGTGTACTATGAGCCGCCATACCGGGAGGATAATTGGGGTCGGGATTGGGAGGCGGAGCAGCCTTACAGCCCCTCTGACCGGGAATTGATATACCCCAAGAAAAAAGGGCATCCGGTTCTCTGCGGTGTCGTTATTTTTGTTTGCTGCGTCCTCCTGGCCAGTTTGGTGATCCTTTTATCACCCCAGCTAATGGATGTTTATTGGCGGGATATGCCCAATATCGGCTTCGTTAGCGGAAATCTGATGATTTACGATGATGAAACAGCTGCCGATTATCAGCAGATGCGTCAGTATATGGCGGAGGATGTGATCTTTCCCGGCGTATGGGTGGATGGTATTCACGTGGGCGGCATGACCCTGGATGAGGCGCGGCAAGCCTTGAGCCAGCAGAGCGAACAGGCTGCGGGCAGCTTTAGCGTAACGGTGAACATCGGCAATATGTCCTGGACCATTGATTCCAGCCGTGTTCCGCTCGAACGGAATGTGGAAAGGGTGCTGGCTCAGGCCTATGCTCAGGGGCGGCAAAATACCCTGGCAGATACCCTGGCCACGAAGCAAACGCCTCTTAAAGCCCGCTACAACGCGGCTATGGCGCTGCGTAGCCACCCCGTATCCCTCTATACTGAAATGACCTATGACCAGGCCAAGGTGCGCGAATTAACAGACTCTATTGTGGCCTATATCAACAGGGATGCGCAGGATGCGGCGGTTGCTTCTTTCAACTTTGCCAACCGAACCTTTACCTTTACGGATGAATCTTACGGCGTCTATGTGGATGGGGATGAACTGTATAAACAGGTGATTGCAAAGCTGGATGCCAAGGCCTACGGCAGCGTTTTGACCTTTGAGCCTACGGTGGTAACGCCCAAGCATACCAAGGTGGAATTGATGAACAATTATAAGCTCATCTCTTCCTTTACCACGGAAACCACCAGCAATAAAAACCGCAACACCAATATTGATCTGTCAGCTAAGGCGATCAATGGCATGACGGTGATGCCTGGCGAAACCTTCTCCTTTAATGAGGCCACTGGCCAGCGCACGGCGGAAAAGGGCTATAAGCCGGCGGCTGCCATCGCTGGCGGGCAAAGCGTTGATGAAATCGGCGGCGGCGTATGCCAGACCTCTGGCACCCTGTTCAACGCCGTGGCCCGGGCTGATCTTGAAATCGTTTACCGCAGCCCCCATGCCTGGCCCAGCACCTATGTTGAAAAAGGTATGGACGCTACGGTGAACTGGCCTAACCTTGATTTTAAATTTAAAAATAATAAGGATACACCCATCTTTATCGTGTCATACTATGCAGACCGCAAGGTCACCTGCGAGATCTATGGCCTGAGCCTGGGCAGCGGTGTTTCGGTTGATTTGGAAAGCAAAGTTACTCGAACCATTGATCCGCCCAGCGGCATCAACTATGTTTTAAATACCAGTCTGACGCCCGGCACCAGCAAGGAAACGGTGAAGGCGCGCACGGGTTACGTGGTGGAAACCTACAAGATTTGGTACCAAAACGGCCAGGAGGTTTCACGGGAGCTTTTATGCACCTCTAACTATAAGGCGTATCAGCGGACGATTGAATATAATTGATCATGAGGAAAGAGGCGGGCAATGCGCAAAGGCGATGCAAAGCGGCAGGCCATTTTAGATACGGCGCAGCGGCTGTTCTACCAAAAGGGTTTTGAACAGACCTCTGTGCAGGATATTCTGGATGTGCTCAAATGCTCTAAAGGCAGCTTTTATCATCATTTCGAAAGCAAGCTTTCGGTTCTGGAGACCCTATGCGATCAGCGGGCTCAGGCGGCGGCGGACAAGGCGGCGGCTACCCTGGCCAACTGCCGGGATGCCATGATGAAGATCAACTGCCTGGCATATTATCTTCTTCCCCTGCGAAAGGGCGAAGAACGTTTCATGTGCCTGCTTTTGCCTCTGAGCGCAACGAAGGAAGGGGTCAGCCTGAGCTATCAGTATGCTCGGGCGTTAACGGAGTGCTTTGAACCCCTCTGGGATCGGGTGCTTTATGAAGCAACGGCCCAGGATGTTTGCTATCCTGTTAAGCGAGAGGGCATGAGCCAGGTGGTGCTCCTGCTTTTAAACCAGTGTTGGCAGCAGATCGCTCAACGGGTGATGGGCTGCATCGGCAGCCAAGACCCTATTGAGCCGGGAGATTTGCTCCCCATCCTGGATCTGTATCGCAGCAGTATTGAGCGGCTGCTGGACGCGCCTTTTGGCTCTGTGGAGCTGATGGACCTGGAGGAAATGAGCCAGGTTTGCACCCAGGTGCTGAACAAGCTTCGAATGGAAGCATAATAAAAACTCCTGCCAGCTTAGCGGCTGACAGGAGTTTTTTGTTGCGTACTTTAGGAGAGGGAGGCGCTTTCAAGGGCGGCGAACAGCTTATCAGGAAAATTTACGGTCATGCCTTCACCGTCAAGAGAAAGGGCCTTTTTCATCAGGTCTTCATTTTTAATACCCCAGAAGCGTACGGAGAAGCCGCGAGATTTTGCCAGCGCCACCTCTGATGCGTTGGTCAGGCTGATGTCGGGGCAGATCTGCTCGATACGGTGCCACTCAAGCAGATTCAGCACCTCATCGCTGATGCGATAGGTCAGATACCCGATTTTGGCCTGTTGGCTGCACTGGCGCAGGGCCACGATGCTCTCCCAAAGGAAGGAGGTGAAGATTACGTGGCTGTTTTGAGCGTATTGCTCAACCAGACGAATAGAATCCTCCTCAACGCCAGCTTGCTTGATCTCCAGGGAAAGGTGAAGCCCTTTATTGCCAAAGTAACGCAGAAAATCTTCAAGGGTCACGATCCGCTCGTTTGCGTAGGCGGGGCCCATGAAACGGCCAAAGTCCATCCGGGCAAGTTCATCGTAGGTGAAATCGCTGATGCTGCCTTTCGTACCGACGATCCGCTCCAGCGTATCGTCATGGAATAGCACAAGCTTTCCATCGCGGGTTCGCTGAATATCGGTTTCAATACCGTTAGCTCCCATTTCGAGACCCTGATAAAAGGCTCTGAGGGTATTTTCGGGAGCATAGGAGCTGGCGCCGCGATGAGCGTAGTTAATGTAGGTCATGACTGAATTTTCCTTCCAAAATAGTGATGAGATTTCTTGTGGGGGCGCTTGCGCGCCCCCGGATGCCTTGAGCTTAATAGAACATCATATACTCATCAACGACGACCTGGAAATCCTTCAGTGCCTGGGCAATATCCATATCAGGATCAGCCTCGATTTCAGAAACCAGGGTCAGCATTTCGTTCCAGATGATGGAATCGGCGGGATGCACGCTCTGGCCCTGGATGTAGTCCACCATATCCAGGATGGTCTTCCAGGTGGGATCAGCCAAGCGCTCGGTGACCAGGGGGCTCTCAAAGTGAGCCTTGGTGCAGGGCAGATAGCCGCGTTCCATGGTGGTCTTGGAGAAGGGTTCGGGGGAGATCATGTACTGGATGAACTTCCAGGCAGCCTCCTGCTTTTCAGGGGTGGAGGCGAAGATGGCCAGACCGTTGCCGCCGATGGACACATCCTGCGTATCCTCAGCAGGGAAGAAAGCGATCTCATAGTCGAACTTGCCGTTTACCAGTTCCTCAATGGCGGAAACGGAAGCGCAGGTAGTGAAGAAGAACAGCAGGTTGCCATTGGCAAAGTCCTGGCGGTAGGTGGCGTGCTGGTTGGCGGGCATCACGCCATCCTTGACCATCTTGGCAAAGGCGGTCAGCACTTCTAGGGTCTCGGGGGTATCCACCTTGGCGTTGCCGTTTTCATCCAGCAGAGAGCCGCCGAACTCCCAAATCAGCGTCTGCACATACCAGGGGTAGTCGGTAGCCATATTGAAGCCATAGATGTCGGTCACGCCGTCACCATTGGTGTCCTTCACAGCCTTGGCGGCGGATTCCATCATCTCGGTAAAGGTCTTGGGAACCTCCAGGCCCAGTTCCTTGAGCATGGTGGCATTGTAATGCAGGATCGGGATGCTGCTCTGGAAGGGAGCGGCCATACGCTTGTCCTTGTAGGTATAGCGCACCCAGTAACCGTCGATTACGTCAGCCTGCTCTTCTTCGGACATATACTCCTCGATGGGAACCAATACGCCGGCATCGTAAAGCTGGGGGATGCCGTGACGCTGGCCCACCATGCCAACGGCAGGAAGGGTCTTGGTGTTGATGGCGGAGTTATACTTGGTTACCAGTTCGTCGTAGCTGGCGCCAACCTGCACCTGCTCGATCTTGATGCCGGGGTTAGCGGCCTCGAAATCAGCGATCTCGGCAGAGAAATCGTCAGAGGTGCGGACCCAGAATTCCAGGGTGATGGGTTCTTCGGCTGCCAACGCCAGGGGGCAGGCGGAAAGCAGCAGGCACAGCGCCATGAGCAGGGATACCAGTTTTTTCATGTGGGGTTCCTCCTTTTGTTATGTTTAACGCACCAGCGTTAATTCACGATAAGGATAACGTTATTTGATGCCCACTTTAGTGATGCCCTGCACAAAGTACTTTTGCAGGCATACAAACAGGGCCAGAACCGGCAGGGTGATGATGGTGGACATGGCCAGTATCTCCTGCCACTGGATGCCCAGGTCCACATCCAGCATACTGCGCAGGCCGGTCTGAACGGTACGCAATTCCATGCTGTTGGTGATAATCATGGGCCACAGGTAACTGTTCCAGTTGTTGATAAAGCCGATGATGGCAATAGTGGCCAAGGCGCTTTTGCCAAGGGGAAGAATGATGCGGAAAAAGGTTTTCAGATCGGTAGCTCCGTCAATGCGGGCAGACTCGATCAGTGCATCGGGGATGGTCATGTAAAATTGGCGAAGGAGAAAA
>JAFUPO010000090.1 GCA_017481185.1 Clostridia bacterium
CGGGCCAAGGTGACCATTGAGCAGGGCTCTGCCGGGCGGCACCTATTGGTGATCACAGAGGTTCCCTATCAGGTGAACAAGGCGGCCATGCTTGAAAAGATCCTCAAGCTCTCAGAGGAAAAGAAAGCAGCCCTGGGCTGTATTTATGACATCCGCGACGAGTCAGACCGCACCGGTATGCGGGCTGTGGTGGAGCTGCGCAAGGAAGCGGATCCCCAGAAGGTGCTGAACTATCTTTATAAATATTCAGACCTTCAGGTAACCTTCGGCGTGAATATGGTGGCCATTGCCGAGGGCAAGCCCGTTCTCATGGGCCTTAAAACCATGCTGGAGCACTACCTGCGCCATCAAAAAAATGTGGTCACCCGCCGCACCCAGTATGATCTGGAACGCGCTCAGGCCCGGGCTCATATCCTCCAGGGGCTGATGGTGGCCGTAGACAACCTGGACGAGGTGATCGCCCTGATCCGGGGCAGCAAAACGCCTAAGGAAGCCAAGCAGAAGCTGATGGAGCGCTTTGAACTCAGCGATGCGCAGGCTCAGGCGATTTTGGATATGCGCTTGCAGCGCTTGACTAATTTGGAAATCCTGGCCCTTCGCAAGGAGTATGAGGATCTGTTAAAGCTCATCTCCAAGCTGGAAGGCATTTTGAAGAGCGAAAAGAAGCTGCTCAATGTGATCCGCACCGAGTTGGATGAAATCGTAGGGCAGTTTGATTCCCAGCGCCGCACCACCCTTGAAAAGGAAAGCTCCGATCCCAAAGCCATGCTGGACGAGACCCCGGTGCCTGAGGATGCGGTGGTCACCTTCAGCTTTGGGGGCTACCTGCGCAGAATGTATCCCAAATTCTACGAGAAGATGGTCAAGCCCGATCCCATGACCCAGCTGGAGGAGTGCCCTCAGTATGTGTTCAGCTGCCAGACGGATCATACTCTGTACTTCTTTACGGACAAGGGCAACTGCTATCCCCTACCGGTGGGCGCGCTGCCTGAGATGAACAAGCCCAAGGATCGGGGTCAGCTCCTTTCCGGCGTGCTCCAGGGGCTGGAGGATGGCGAAAAGCTCCTGTGGCTCACCTGCGTGAAAAACGGTGAATTGCCCAAGGAGCCTGACTATCTGTTCATTACCGCACAGGGCATGATCAAGCGCACCGCCGCCGCAGATTACGATGTGCGCCGGGCCAAGTTTGTGGCAGTCAATATCAAGGAGGGCGACCGGCTGCTCATGGTTCTCCCTGTTTTCTCCCAGGAGGATCTGCTCCTTGTTTCTCGTCAAGGTATGTCCATCCGATTTAGCCTCGACAGCGTACCCGTCATGGGCCGTACCACCACGGGCGTCAAGGCTATGGTTCTGGATGGCTCAGACCAGGTCATCTGGGCTTCGCAGATCAATGACATGGATCAATTGGCTCTGTTCTCCGAGCGGGGCTACGGCAAGCGGGTGATGGGCATCGACTTTGACCGCCAAAACCGCAACGGCAAGGGCGTAAAGGTTTTCCCCTTCAATAAAAATGGCTCCAACGGCACCCGGGTTGCAGATTGCTATCTGCTTTCCCCCGATCCCGGTCAGACTCTGACCCTTTACCAAGCTCAGAGCCCTGCGACCCAGCTCTTTGCAGATGAAGTGGCCCTGCAGACCAAGCAGGATAAGGGCAAGCCCTATGTGTTGGCCCTGATGGAGGACGTGGTGGTGCGCATCATCGGCGGCGGCGTGGTTGAATCCCAAACATGAGCATTGTGTTTCCGTCCAAAAGATGCTATGATATAATATCGTAGGGTAAATTTCAAAACAAAATTGATATATAAAATGGAGGAATCACCCATGGCAAGACATAATCAGTTCGGCGGTTTCGGCGGCCCCAATATGCAGCAGCTCATGCGCCAGGCTCAGAAGCTTCAGGATCAGATGACTAAGGCTCAGGAGGAGCTGGATGCTCGGGAATACGAAGCCACTGCCGGCGGCGGCATGGTATCCTGCAAGGTGAGCGGCAAGCGCGAGCTTCTGTCTATCACCATTGATCCCCAGGTAGTGGATCCCGATGATATTGAAATGCTCCAGGATCTGATTTTAGCAGCTGTGAACGAGGCCCTGCGCAAGGGCGAGGAAACCCGCGAAACTGAAATGGGCAAGCTCTCCGGCGGCATGGGAGGCATGTTCTAAAAGATGGCCAGTCAGCTTGAACCCATCGCCCGGATGGTCAGCCAATTGGCCCGGCTGCCGGGCATTGGCCAAAAAACCGCCCAGCGGCTGGCTTACCATATCATCAGCCTACCTCAGGAGGATGTAAAGGAGCTGGCTGCTTCCCTGTGGCAGGGGCGGCAGGCCATTCGCTACTGCGCGGCTTGCGGCAACTATACCGATGGCGAGCTGTGCCACATCTGCCAAAATCCCCGGCGGCATAACGGGCAGATTTGCGTGGTGCGCGATCCCCGCGATGTGGCGGCCATGGAGCGGATGCGTGACTATCAGGGCACTTATCATGTGCTCCACGGCACCCTCTCCCCCATGGACGGCGTTGGCCCCGAGGATATTCATATCAAGGAGCTTTTAGGCCGCCTGACCACAGAAGATGTGCAGGAGATCATTCTGGCTACCAACCCTGACATTGAGGGCGAGGCCACGGCAGCCTATCTGGCCCGGCTCTTGAAGCCCATGGGGTTAAAAGTAACCCGCATCGCCCATGGCGTGCCTGTTGGCAGCGACTTGGAATATGCGGACGAAGTCACCTTGGCCAAGGCCATGGAAGGCCGCAGAGAGCTATGATTTTACAAGAACCCTTTTCGGCAAAAGAAAAGGGTTCTTGCACTTTGTAAAAAACCTCTAGGGAGTTAACTATGCTGACAAATGAGATGATTCTGTTGATTGGATTAGGCGGCGTTGCGCTCATTCTGTTCATTGGCTTGCTGCTTCTGATCCTTCACACGCGCAAATTGGGTCGGGATCTGGAGAGCGCCCAGAACCAAATGATACAGGAAAACCAGCAGCTGGCCTACGATCTGGCACAGCGGGATGATCAGCAGCAACGACAAACTGCCTCTGCTCTTAACGAAATGAACAACTCTCTTCTGACCACCCTAACCGCTGTGACCCAGAGCCAGTCCACCCAGCTGGAAGCTGTTCAGCGGCAGATGGTGCTCTCCGCCAGAGCTCAGGAGGAGCGAATGGACAGGCTTTACACCAACACGGAGGAAAGCCTGAAAAAGTATGACGTGCGTATGGAGAGCATTCGCGCCACGCTGGAATCCAGCCTCTCTCGCCTCCAGGCAGACAACGCCCAAAAACTGGAGGAGATGCGCAAAACCGTTGATGAGAAGCTCCAGGATACGCTGAATAAGCGCCTGGGCGAGAGCTTTACCCAGGTGAGCCAGCAGCTGGAACAGGTCTATAAAGGCCTGGGCGAAATGCAGACTCTGGCCGCAGGCGTTGGGGATTTAAAGCGGGTGCTTTCCAACGTAAAAACGCGCGGCATCTGGGGCGAGATGCAGCTGGGTGCGCTGCTGTCGCAGGTTCTAAGCTCCAACCAATACGCGGAAAACGTATCTGTGATCCCCGGCAGTTCAGAACGGGTGGAGTTTGCCATCAAGCTCCCCGGCCATGAGGATGAAACCGTTTATCTGCCCATTGACTCCAAATTTCCCCAGGAGGATTATATTCGACTGGTGGAAGCAGCGCAGGCTGGCGACAAGGAAGCCTGTGATGCTGCCCGTAAGGGACTCATGAACCAGTTGAAGCTGGAGGGCAAGCGCATCAGCACCAAGTATATCCAGGCGCCTCATACCACAGACTTTGCCATCATGTTCCTCCCCATTGAAGGGCTTTATGCTGAGGTCATGCGGGATATGGCAGCTGTGGAGCAGCTCCAACGAACCCATCGGGTAGTCGTTGCAGGCCCCTCTACCCTGACGGCTCTGCTCAACAGCCTGCAAATGGGTTTCCGCACGTTGGCTATTGAAAAGCGTTCCGCCGAGGTATGGAAGCTGCTGGGTGCAGTCAAAACGGATTTTGTTAAATTTGGCGATGTGCTGGAAAAAACTCAGCAGCGGCTGCGCCAGGCCAGCGACTCCATCGACTCTGCCTTTGTGCGTACCCGGAGCATCCAGCGGCAGCTGCGCAAGGTGGAAGCGCTGTCTGAATCCGAAACCCAAGATGTACTCAGCGATCTGAATGATCTTGACGTTTAATGCCTTTCTTTAGAAAAAGCGAGAGCCCCCTTTCTTTCAGCTGAAAGAAAGAGGGGCTCTCATATTATTTCATTGTCTCTGAATCACAAAACATTCTGGCGCGCCAGGCCCGGCGTTCAAAAAGCGCTGATGGAGCACATTGTATTCCTGAGGGCGCACAGAAGCAAACCAGGCCATCAGGTTCTCACGCTCCCGATCCCCTTCAGCATGACCGGGATAGGCACAC
>JAFUPO010000091.1 GCA_017481185.1 Clostridia bacterium
CTCCGGCCGCGTGGGGGCTGACGCCATGATGGTGGTGGCCCCCTACTACCACAAAGCTACCCAGACGGGCCTGGTTACATCCTTCACCGCCATCGCTGATGCCAGCGATAAGCCCCTCATCCTTTACAATGTACCCTCCCGCACCGGGTGCAATATTCTGCCAGAAACCTATGCTGTTCTGGCTGAGCACCCCAATATTCAAGGCATCAAGGAGGCCAACGGCAATATTTCCGCCATTGTGGAAACCTGCGTCCTCACCCAGGACAAACTGGATATGTACTCCGGCAACGACGACCAGATCGTGCCCATCCTGTCCGTGGGCGGCAAGGGCTGTATCTCTGTTTTATCCAATATCATGCCCCGTGAAACTGTTGAGATCACCCGCCGCTGGTTCAAGGGGGATACCGCCGGTGCCGCGGCGCTGCAATTGAAGTATCAGCCCCTGATCAGCGCCCTGTTCTGCGAGGTGAACCCCATCCCCGTCAAGGCGGCCATGGCGGCCATAGGCTATTGTGAAAACCTTCTGCGCCTGCCCCTGACCCCCATGGAGGAGGCCCATCAAAAGGCCCTGATGGCCCTGATGGCAAAGGAGGGGCTGGTATGATCCTGCTCGTTAACGGCTGCAAGGGCCGCATGGGTCAGGCCCTCACCCGCCTGGGGCAGGCTGCGGGCCACACCGTTTACGGTGCAGATCAGGACGCACCCCTTGCCGCCCTCCCCCAGGGCGATGTGATCGTGGACTTTTCCTGCCCCGAGGCCCTGGAAACGGTGCTTTCAGAGGCCCTTAAGCGGAAGATTCCGGCGGTGATCTGCACCACCGGGCATACCGAGGCCCAGAAGGAAGCGATCCTTGAGGCGGCGAAAACCATCCCCCTGTTCCACGCAGGCAACACCTCTTTGGGCGTGGCCCAATTGTGCCGCATGGTCAGGGAAACAGCGAAGCTCTTTCCCCAGGCTCAGATCGAAATTGTGGAGACCCACCACATCCACAAAAAGGACGCGCCCTCTGGCACAGCCAAAATGCTCTTCGAGGCCGCGAAGGAAGCCCGCCCCGACGCTGTGATGACCTGTGGCCGTCAGGGCCTGTGCCCCCGCAGCGAGAATGAAATAGGCGTTCACGCCCTGCGCCGGGGCGAGGTCATCGGCATCCACGAGGTGCATATTTCCACTCCCACCCAGACTCTCACCCTGCGCCACGAAGCCCACGATCGCAGCCTCTTTGCCGAGGGTGCGCTGACCGCAGCGGAGTTTTTGATGGGTCAACCGCCCAGATTGTATGATATGAAAGCGCTTTTAAAGTAAAACCAAGAACAGCTAGGCTCGCTTACAATGGCGCCTAGCTGTTTTTATTGTTTTCAGCCCGCCGCCGAACCAAGGCAACGCCGATGCTCATGCGCTCAGGAGGAGGCACGCAGTTCATGTTTTGATGCATCTCCATGGAAAGCTGGAGGTATGCACCCGTACTTCTGCACCGACGTCTCCGGCGGCGGGGACCCAGCAAGGGGAAAGCCGGGTATGCTTTATATATCAACCTGTTTGTGCAAATTGAAACCGCAAAACCGCTATTCTATGAGTCTCCCCCCATGCTTGGCGGCGACGGGCGAGCTGATATGGGATAGGTAGCCGCCTGAGGCATAGCTCTGTTCATTACATCCTCAAAAACCGCCCGAAGCGAGATCTTCGAGCGGTTAGCAGTTTCTTATTTACTTAAGACAATCTCCACATCCACCCATGCGCCGCAGTTGACCTGGGCTGCTAACCGGCCTTGGCGGAGATACTTTTCGTAATCTATCCCCCAAGGGGCTTTCAGAAGCAGCGTATGTACGCCATCGGTTAGCGGGGTATGGGTGTAATGGGTATGCCAGGTAGCTTCGTTGAACCAAACGCTCCCTTCCATAGGCTCCTCAGAAAAATCGATAGGCGTTTCCTCAAAAAAGTGGAAGGCTTTCACCGGGCCTGCCCCGTCAGTTTCAATCCTCACCTGTGCCGCCAGGGTCACCTGCAGCCCCTCCTTGCGGATCTCCTCAACGGATTCCAGCGTTGCCTTCACATCCACCGGGTTGCCCTCAAGGTCGATCACAAAGGCTTCCGTTTCGGTGGCTACACTGGCATATCCCCCGATGAAGCAGTCGGCATATTCATATTGGCAGGGAATCACCACCTCGCCGTACCAGTCCACATAGCCCCACAGATAGGTTTCGGGATCGCATACGGGGAAGATCACATTGTCTTCGGGGTTCATGCTGAACAGCACTTCATTCCAGCAGGGCATCATGAGCGTATCCGTTGAAATCAAGTACAGGCCCATAAGCTCTTCTTTGGTGGACGTTACGATCCACAAAAACCCGGCTTCCCTTCCGCCGATCAGCTCTTTATCCTCCGGGTTGACCATATCCAGATCATCTTTGTAGTAGAAACGGTCGTAAATCTGGTAGTCGCTTCGGGGCAAAATCCATGTGCCATCCTCCCGCAGGATACCAGCAGTATAAGGAGATTCCTCATCCACCCTGTCCCACTCCACCACAGCCACCCCTTCCCGAAAGATGCCTGCATAGCGCCACTGGGGATCAAATACCCACTCTCCAACCTCATTTTTATAGCCCCACAAGCCGTTGTCCCCCTGGGCGGGGGTGAGGTGAGGCTGCTCTGCCTGGCATACGGTGGCTAAGCAGAGCAATGCGAGCAAACAGCTGATCCAAAAGGTCTTTCGCAAAATCCATCCTCCTTATGCTTTTTGCGGATTCCATTCCTCCCAAGCGGGCAGCGCCTGAGGTTCGTCATCCACAACCAACCAGGAACCGTCTTTGAAATAATCAGTCGTGTAATCTACACAATCCAGCAGCGCCCAGTAATAGAAGCCTTCATCTTTATTCTTGCGATATCGATCTTCCAGAGAATCGTAATGCATATTATCCTTATCATGGTTCGTTTCCGCAATACAATGCTTTTTACCGTCAAATTCACCTAAATAATAGCCCATATGACCCTCTTTAGACTCTCTAAACAGAACAGCTCCTACCGGGATTTCATCCAGGTTGTTAGGATCAATCACGTGCATTTCTCCTATACAATCTGCCACAATGTCTGATACCGTCCCTTTCACGTTTTTATACATTGCATTCCTATTTCTATAATATCGCTGTGCGCATAAGCGAGCCACACCAATGCAGTCCGCCTGACCATAATGCATACTTTTATCATAGTACCATTCTTCGGCAACTGATTGGTGAATACCGCCCACAAAAAACCACAGGGGCATTTTTTCATCAGCCTCTGCTCCGCCATACAGATGATCTTTGTCCTTGTCCTCCAGCGGAAACACATACCCCCGATACTTCTCATCTCCATTAGGGCTCACGTCAGGGTCCGGCTGGGTCAGGGTTTCGCTGTACGGTACGTCTTCTCCTTCTACCTTGTTGTTCAACTTCTCAAACTTCAGTTCCTCAGCGTCGCCTTGCAGCAGCT
The DNA here is from genome assembly GCA_017481185.1 of Clostridia bacterium. The sequence goes on from JAFUPO010000091.1 coordinate 3,466, forward strand.
TTTCGGGTATCGGTTCGTCTGCTTCTCTGAGCGCCATCTGTTCATCTTCGACTCCTACAAATCCTGCTGGTTCCCCCGCCCTGAGAGGCGGATTCCAGGCAGGATCGTTCTCATTCTTCAAAACCTCCTCCAGCACCCCCTGGCTGTAAGGGTATTTTTCCATGATCGTGCGGGCGTTTTCTTCTGTGTTCTGGCCAACTGCACCAGGGGTTCGTAGGGGTTTTCTCGGGGGAATTGAGGTGCTTTGTTCGGCGTCATAGAAGCTTGAGGCCTAATGGTTGACTGGGGCCGCAGGGCGGCAGCTGCGCCTACTGCGCCTGCAGACAAAGCCGGGGAAAAGGTCAGGCGCTGTTCCTCTTCTTTTTTCTTGGGGCCTTGCTGATCATAGGTTCGGTTTAATCGAAACATGGGTTCTTCCTTTCTCTCCTTAAGGAGATATATATTATTCCTTTAGTGGAACTTCAATATTATAACAATTCCGTTATTTACATTTGTCAAGTTCCTTTTTGCATAAAAAGCGGGCGGATATAGAATCCGCCCCTACAATATGCCCGGAAGGAACTACGCAAAAGGCGCTATCCCCTTCAGGAACTGAACGGCGGCCCAGCCGCCCCTAGGATGAAATAATGAAGTTTTTAGGGGGAGAGCGCGAGAACCCCCCCTTTTTTTCAAAAAGGGAGGTTCTCGCAAAAATAATCTTCGTTAACCCTTCGTCATGTTGATCAGGCCGCCGGCCAGGAGCATGGCCCGCTGGCGATCGGAAATTTCCAGGGTTACGGGGCAGGTGAAGCCTGCCGTTTTGTCGGTAAGAGTGAGCACCGTCTCGCCCTGCGCTATGAGCTGGCGGGCGTTTTCGACCATCAGGTCATCCCCCTGGGCGATGCGGTCATAGTCCGCAGGATTTTGCAGGGTCAGGGGCAGGATGCCGTTGTTGATGAGGTTATCCCGATGGATGCGAGCAAAGGACACCGCCACCACGGCCCGGATCTTTAAATACAGGGGGGCCAGCGCCGCATGCTCGCGGCTGGAGCCCTGGCCGTAGTTGGCCCCGGCCACCAGGAAGCCGCCGCCCGCCGCCTTGGCCCGGGCGGGGAAGGTTTCATCCACAGGGGTGAGGCAGTATTCGGATAGGTAGGGCACGTTGCTGCGATAGGGCAGGAGCTTTGCGTTGGAGGGCATGATATGATCGGTGGTGATGTTGTCCTCCATCTTCAAGAGAGCCTCGCCCTGCACATCTTCGGTCATGGGGCCGTTCAGAGGGAAGGGCTTGATGTTGGGGCCGCGAACCACCTCTACCGCTTCTCCCGGGGCAGCCGGAGGGATGACCAAATTATCATTGACCAAGAAGGTTTCAGGCATCTGAACCTCCAGATCCACATCCAGGGTGCGGGGGTCGGTCAAAACGCCTGTCAGGGCAGTGGCAGCGGCGGTTTCCACCGAAGCCAGGTACACCTGGGCAGACTTGGTGCCCGAGCGGCCAAAGAAGTTGCGGTTGCTGGTGCGCACGCTGACAGCGTTGGTCTTGGGGCTCTGGCCCATGCCGATGCAGTAGCCGCAGGCGGATTCGGCAATACGAGCCCCGGCGGCGATCATGTCAGCCAGAGCGCCGTTTTGAGCCAGCATGGTCAGCACCTGCTTGGAGCCGGGAGCGATAACCAGTGACACGCTGGGATGCACGGTCTTGCCCTTCAAAATGGCGGCGACCCGCATCATATCCAGATAGCTGGAGTTGGTGCAGGAGCCGATGCACACCTGATCCACCTTGATGGGCCCAATCTCCTCAATGGTAGCCACATTGTCGGGCATATGGGGCCGGGCCGCCAGGGGAACCAGTTCATCCAGATTGATTTCCACCTTCTGCTCATACTCGGCGTCAGCGTCAGGAGCCAGGGGAATGAAATCCCCTTCCCGCTGCTGGGCCTTTAAAAAGGCGTGAGTCACTTCGTCGGAGGGAAAGATGGAGGTGGTGGCGCCCAATTCGGCGCCCATGTTGGTGATGGTGGCCCGCTCGGGCACAGACAATGATGCTACGCCAGGGCCTGTGTATTCCATCACCTTGCCCACGCCGCCCTTAACGCTCAGGCGGCGAAGAACTTCCAGAATAATATCCTTGGCAGCCACGCCGAAGGGGAGCTTGCCGGTGAGATAGATGTTTACCACCTGGGGGCAGGTGAGGTGATAGGCCCCGCCGCCCATGGCTACAGCCACATCCAAGCCCCCTGCGCCGATGGCCAGCATACCGATGCCGCCGCCGGTGGGGGTGTGGCTGTCAGAGCCCAAAAGGGTTTTGCCGGGGATGCCGAAGCGCTCCAGGTGCACCTGGTGGCAGATGCCGTTGCCAGGCTTGGAGCAGTAGATGCCGTGAGCCTTGGTCACGGTCTGGATATACTCGTGATCGTCAGCGTTTTCAAAGCCCGTTTGAAGGGTGTTGTGGTCAATATAGGCAACAGACTTTTCCGTGCGCACCTGATCGATGCCCATGGCCTCAAACTGCAAATAAGCCATGGTGCCGGTGGAATCCTGGGTCAGGGTCTGATCCATACGGATGGCAATGGGAGCACCCGGTATCATTTCGCCGGAAACCAAATGGGCAGAGAGGATTTTTTGCGTTAAATTCATCAGTATACCTCCACAGGTTGCATCCTGTATACAATTTACTTAGGGGGATGAAGCCATTATAAGCAGACCAAAATGGCGCTGTCAAGGCGATGCCACGAAAAGTGCACAGAATGTGCAGCCCCGGCATAAGGTATTAGAGCAAAGAGGAAAGCGCCTCCTACATACAGGATTCCCCTGTATGAATTCCTTGAAGGAGGTCACCTATGATGGATACCTTTGAATACCGGGCTGATGATGTGGCTGTAGAAACCGTGATGCGCACTGCCCGCACGGGCCGCAATGCGAACTACAGCAACAACGGCTACGATTATGCCAATTACAGCGACAGCAACGGCAGCGACAACGGCAGCGATGCCGCTCGCTCCGCCAGCGACGGCACCCATATCTATTACGAATCCTGCGATGAGCACCAATCCTGCGACCTGGGCAAAACGGAGATGATCACCTCCGGCCGCCTGATGGATGTGGATCTGACCCTGCGCAACGTGTGTCCCGGCCGTCGAGTGGCTCTGGGCGTTACGGTGCATGAGCGGGATTCCTCCGGCCGTGAATATGCCCGGGGCTTCAAGGCTGTAACCGTGCCCGCCCACCAGCACAAATCCTGCCAGGACCTGGATGCGCCCACCCTGCGCTTCATCCTGCCGGAGGATCTGCGGGTGGAAAACAATGGCCGCCGCCATTTCGTTGTTCGCGCTAATACCCATTATGTGGATACCAGCGCCAACCTGTAATCTGTGCCGGAAGGAAGGATCCGTATGTGTCAAAACCGCTATTATGATGTCATCAGCGTTGCCGTGAGCCTCTTGGTAGGCATCGCGTTCACTGTTCTCGCTTTTCTCGAACTCCTGGTGACAGATTTGACCATCCCCATCCTGGCTGTATCCGTGGCTTTCTTTGCTTTGGGCGCTGTGGCCCACGGCAACGCCCACAGGCTGCGCTGCCAGAACCTGACCACCCGGCTGATCATCCCCGGGCTGCTCTTAGCTGCCGTGGCTATCTTCGCCCTGGTCTTTGCGCCCACCCTAACGGTGGTGAGCCTGATCGTCACTTTTCTGCTCTTTATCCTGCTGACCTACACCCTGTTCGGCCTGTTCTGCTTTCTCACCTGCGACGATAAGCGCCGCAGCGAAGGCAACTGCTAAACCAACGAAAAAAGGGGCCTGCCCAATGGCAGGCCCACCTTTATTGGTAGGGATCCTCATAGGTGCCTGTTCCCTGAGTCAGGGGATACTGCTCCAGATCCAGCCAAATCGCCGGGCGCACGCCGGTCTGGGCGTCATAAGCCTGAACGCCTTTATCGTAAATCACGCCGGAAAAATAAACGATGCTCTGGCAGCCGCTAAGCTCTCCCTGATCTCGCAGCCACCACCAGCCCGCCTGCTGGGCGGATTCCCGCAGGCCCTGGGACCGGGCATGATCGCTGCCCTGGGCTTGGCGGTCAGCATTGTGGGGCAGGAGCTGCGCTTCCTCCCGGCTTAGGAGAAACACCTTTTCCTCCCCTGCCAGGGCTGCCTGCTCCCGGGGTGTAAAGGCCTTCTGCATAAACTCGCCGGTGAGCCAATCCTGCAGGCTGGATTGCTCATAGGTGGTAAAGGTTTCCCCTTCTTGGCAAAGGGGCCGGGCTTCCAGAATCTTGTCCGCCAGCAAAAGCGCCTTTCCCTCATAGCGCTTCATCACCCGCCACAGGATGGGCGAGCCTTGGGGATACTGGCCCAGCGCCACATACTGCCACTGCCCTTGATAATCGGTCAAGGCCATGCTGCGGCCATACTGGTCTGCCAGGGCTTGGGCCTTCTGAGCGCTGTCCTGATAATTTCCCAGGCTTTCATAGAGCGCCAGGGTCTCTTGGGCGCTGGACAGGCCCTGAGCCTCCAACTGCGCCGCCTGGGCATAAAGGGCTGCCCGGCAGCTTTCCGCCAGCTGATCCAGCTGGGTCTGCATCAAGTCGGTCAAGGGAAAGCCCACCTGATCAATCAGCTCCAGTGCTTTAGCGTAGTCCCCCTGAGCCATGGCCTCCCGGCTGGGGGTCAGGGCCAGTTCAAAAAGCTTCTCCTGGCAGTTCAAGGCCATCTGCCGGCTGTTCTCATAATCGCCCAGGGCATTGAATGCTTCATAAGCCTTTTCATACTGTCCCAAAGCCATCAGGCTCTGAGCGGCAGCATAATCCCGCTGGGGGATCAATGCCTCCAGCCGCAGCGCCCTATCGTAGCTATCCTCAAAGGAACCCAGCGCCAGATAGGCTGCCTTGGCCTTGTCGATCTCCCCTGCCGCTTCCATTGTTCTAGCATTCAAATAGATCAGATACAGGTCGCTTTGCAAAAAGCCCTTCAGATTGGTAAAGTCTGCCCGAGCCCGATCCATCTCCCCTTCTTCAAGGGCGATGAGCCCCGAGCAATATAGGGCGCAGCGCCAGGCATCCTCATAGCCGCCCAGCTCCCTGAAAATCCCCAGTGCTGCCCGATACTCCCCGGCTCCCAGATACCATTGCCCCTGCTCGTAGAGGCTTTGGCTGTTCATGCCGCAGGCTGCAAGGCCCCCCAGGAGCATCACCATAACCAAGGCCAGGGCTGTTTTTTTCTTCCATCCCATCAAAAAATCCCCCCTTATCCGTTACGAGCAGTGTGCCCGAACAGGGGGGATTTTATCAGTGAATGATCAATTGGCTCAGATAAACGGCTGCGCAGGCGCACAGCGCCACGGTAAGCAAGCCTTTCTCCATCCAAGCCAGCACCAGGGCTACGGCCAAGCCGATCAAAGCCGTATAGCTGTTGCCGGTGGAAAAAAAGATCTCCGGAATGGTCATGGCCGCCAGCACCGCGTAGGGCACATAGGCCAGAAAGGAGCGAATGAAGGGGCTTTTAATCTGCTTGCGAAACACCGTTAGCGGCAGCATACGAATCAGGTAGGTGACCCCTGCCATGACCACAAGATATAGCCAGAAGGAACCGCTGCTCATGCCTCCACCTCCTCAATGGGATGCTTCCAGGCGGCAAAGCCTGCGGCCAGCACAGCGCAGATGATGATGGCAAAGCCACTGGAAACCTCCTTAAGCCCCGGCGCAAACTTCATCAAGAGGCTCAGCGCACAGGCCAGGAGCACCACCAGCCGCACGGGCTTTTGCTTTTTGGCCGGAGGGATAAAGATGGCCAGGAACATACCGTAAATGGCGATGCCCAGGGCGCTGCGGATGTCTGTAGGCAAAAGGGAGCCTGCCGCCGCCCCCATAAGGGTGCCCAAAGCCCAGCCGAAATAGGGCGTGAACATCAGGCCATAGAAGTAGCGCCAGCCTACCTTGCCTGGCTGGCTGGAGGCCACGGCAAAAATTTCATCCGTATTGCAAAAGGAGGCCAGCAGCCGATGGGGCGTGGTCATGGTGCCGTCCAGCCGCTGAGAAAGGCTCAGGCTCATCAGCGCATAACGCAGGTTGATAATCAATTGGGTCAGGGCCATTTCCACCAGGGGGGCGCCGCCCACCATCAGGGGCAGCCCGGCAAACTGCCCGGCGGAGGTCACGTTGAGCATGGAGATGGCCACCGCTTGAAAAATGGTTAGGCCATCAGCCACCGCCTTCATGCCGAAGGTAAAAGAAACGCTTAAATAGCCCAGGGCAATGGGCACGCCATGGCGCAGACCCTTCAAAAAATCCCGGTTCATGAGTCCACCTCATTGGTAATTCTTAACGGATGGTATTTTACTCCTGTCCTCCCAGCTTTGTCAATGAAATCCAGCCTGTGCGACCGCCTTTCCAAAGTTGCTTGTAATAATTGTTAATCTTTGTGTTTTTAATAACAAATTTTTCAAATAACCAAATATGACATTGCATACCTACGCCAAGTATGTTAAAATGCTAACATAAAAACAGAAAGCTCCAAGCTCAAAGGGCCTACTGGGTCGTTTGAGCCATTGGGCACGCCGGGTAACCGGCGTACCTGCCGTATCGCGAAGGAGACTTCCTTGAACAGCCATGGCCATTGGCCCGGGCTTAAAAGGACGCCTCTGTTTTTGTGTTTAGGGTTTGCCCTGCGGGGCATTGGGTAACGAATCTAATTTAGGAGGGGAAAAACTATGTCTGAGAAAAAGTTCTTTGACAAGGAAATGACTCGCCGTCAGTTCCTGAAAATGTCCGGCAAGGGCATGGCAGGTCTGGCCCTGTCCTCCAGCCTGTTGAGCTTGTTCGGCGTAACCAAGGCTGAGGTTGAGGCTGGCGCTGTGAGCGTCACTGCCACGGCTGATGCTGTTCTCGTAGCCAACGGCGCCCGCTGCACCGGTTGCCGCCGCTGCGAAATGAACTGCACCCTGCTTAACGACGGCAAGGTGATGCCTTTTATCAGCCGCGTGAAGGTCACCCGCAATCTCTACCACGGCAACGATGGCAAGACCGGCGGTATCTTCAACAACTTTGATTACACTCCCGATACCTGCAAGCAGTGCGAAAAGCCCGCCTGCCTGGAAGCCTGCCCCATGAGCGCCATCTCTGTAAACGCTAAGGGCGTGAAGGTCATCGATGAAGAAAAGTGCGTGGGCTGCGGTATGTGCGTCAGCGCCTGCCCCTTTGATATGCCCACCATCGATCCCGAAACCCGCAAGTCTACCAAGTGCGTTTCCTGCGGCTACTGCGTAGCTAACTGCCCCTGCGGCGCTCTGAAGATCGTCAAGTGGGAAGACGTGGCTGCGGCCATGGCGAAGTAATCAATAAGGAGGTAAATGATTATGTATGCTTGGACTGGCAAAATCCTTCGTCTGAACATGACGACTAAGACCGCCACCATCGAAGATAACAAATACTGCAAGGATTATCTGGGCGGCCAGGCTCTGGCCAACCGCTTGATCTATGACGAAGTTCCCGTGGGCACCTATCCCACCGACGAGGCTTCTAAAATCGTTATCGCTGCCGGCACCCTGGCTGGCACCGGCGCTTCCTGCTCCGGCCGTACCAGCGTGTCTCTGATGTCTGCGCTGACCGAGAAGCCCACCATTGTGGACGCTCACATGGGCGGCAATATGGCTCCCGAAATCAAGTTCGCCGGCTACGATGCCATCATTGTTGAAGGCAAGGCTGACGCTCCCACCTGGGTTAAGGTTCTTAACGATGAGATTACCTTTGAGGATGCCTCCACCGTTTGGGGCAAGGGCACCCATGAGACCACCAAGCTGCTCAACGAGGCTGCTGGCCGCGAGTTCTGCGTGTGCACCATCGGCCCCGCCGGTGAAAACCTGGTGCCCAACTCCATCATCGTCAACTCCATGTGCCACGCTGCTGGCGCTGGCTCCGGCGCTGTGTTTGGCTCCAAGAACCTCAAGGCCATCGTGATCCACGGCACCAAGTCCGTCGGTATCGCTGATCCCGCTAAGCTGATGCAGCTGAACCACTATCAGCTGAGCGAGCTCATCGGCGTGAACAACAACCACGTGATGCCCTCCAATCAGCAGAGCTGGAACGAGTTTGTTGGCGCTACCCGCTGGCAGGGCGGCCCCGGCAAGGAGTGGGCTCTGGCCGTTGGCGGCCCCGTGGATACCGGCGAGCAGGTTCCCGGCGACATCAACGCCATCGGTATGCGCAACCATACCATCAACTTCTTCATGGGCGATGTGGCCTTCAAGCACACCGTGAAGACCGGCGGCTGCCATGCCTGCCCCATCCGCTGCTTCCCCCAGATGCACTTTGATGCCCTGAAGGAATATGGCACCGACAATGCCACCGCTACCTGCATGACCCTCATGCGCGCCAGCGATTTCTACGGCGGCCACCTCAAGGACTTTGAGGAAGAGGGCGACGGCGCTCTGACCCTGGGCGCTCACTGCCAGTGGCTGATGGACGACTATGGCGTATGGTGCGGCTACGGCGATCTGGACTACACCTTCTCCTACTGCCTGAAGAACGACGTGTTCAAGCAGAAGCTCTCTGCAGAGGAATATGCCTCCATTCCGTGGGATAAGATGGAAGCTGGCGATCCCCTGTGGGCCAACTTCATGGTCGAAGCCATCGCTACCAAGAAGGGCGAGTTCGGCCGTGTGCTGGGCCTGGGTTCTCTGCATACCGCTCTGGCTTGGGAGCTGCCTGATTCCTTCTGGCATGAAGCTACCGGCATCTACTTCAACTTCAAGAAGGGCTACATCCGTCACCACTCCTCCGAGTCCTTCGGCCAGGTGGGCGGCCTGATCAACATCGTGTTCAACCGCGACTCCATGTGCCACACCCATCAGAACTGCCTGGGCAACGGCCTGCCCTACGACATCCGCAAGAACATTCTGGAAAAGAAGTTCGGCGTAGGCTGCGCGGATGATACTGCCAAGTACACCCCCATGAACCAGGCTAAGGCCAAGTTTGCCAAGTGGTCCATCGTGCGCAACAACGTGCATGACACCCTGGCCCTATGCAACTGGGTATGGCCCATGACCTTCTCTCCCCTGAAGGAGCGCGGCTATGAGGGCGACCTGGCTCTGGAAGCCAAGATCCTCAGCGCTGTGACCGGCGAAGAGTATACCGAGGAATCTCTGGATGCCATCGGTGAAAAGGCCATGCAGCTCCAGCGCGCCATGACCGCTCTGGAACTCAACTCCAAGAACCTGCGCGTGGATCACGACGGCGTATCTGACTGGGTGTTCGACGATGAGATCGCCTTCACCGAAGGCAACACCAAGCTCCAGCGCGCTGACTGGGAGACCGCTCTGGATATGTACTATGAAGAGTGGGGCTGGGACAAGGCCACCGGCATTCCCACCCGCGCTACCCTGGAGAAGTTCGACCTCAAGCAGCTGGCTGACGACCTGGAAGCCGCTGGCCTGCTGCCTGCCTAATGGCAAATCATTAACAGGAAACCTTGTTTCCTGATCCCCGGCCGCCCTGTCCCTTTGTGGGGCGGGGCGGCCCTTGCTTTAGAAAGGGAACCGCCATGAACGATGATATGAACCTCTCTGAGGATTTGAATAAAGAAGAGCGCCCCCTGACCCCCGAGGAGCAGGAAGCGCTGGATAAAGCCGCGCTTCACGGCGCCATCGCCAAAACCATCCGGGATCGGGGCCAGCAAAAAATGTATCTCACCTTTTCAGAGCTTTTAGCCCTCACGGAAATGGAAAAGGGCCCGCTCCTTCAAGAGCTGGCCCATATGAAGGCCCAGGAGGAATACCAGGATCTGTGCGTCTATCAAGGCGCAAAGGATGCCTATTATTACACCTATCCCCTTCTGGCTCACAACTATGTAAAGGCCCTGGCTCTGGCCAAGGAGGATGATCTGGCCCATACCATCGCTGAGGTGGTGCGCTATGAGCGCACGACCTATCCCCGGGCTACCAAGATCGATACTTTCTCCAAGTACCCTTATCGTTACACCGAGATCCAGGCCAAGCGGATGCTGGAGAAGATGGTGAAGCTGCCCGAGTATGCAGACCTGGAAACCTACACCAGCAAGCGCAACAATTTCTATATTTTTTCCACGCTGCATCTATCCCGCAAGCGGGCTGAATCCTTGGTGGAGATCGCTGAGGATCCCTGGATGTGGATGTAACGCTCAACAAAAATGAGGGAAGGCCCCATACGGTCCTTCCCTCATTTTTATTGTAGTACGGATACCAGGTAATTGAGCAGCTCCAGCAGCGCAGCCTGCTGCTCCGTAGAGGCCTGCCCGGTCTGGAGCTTTACCTCAAAGCTATCCAGCACCTGGGAGACCTGGTTGAAAAAAGCCTCGTCAATCCGCCGGCTCTCCATGCCGTTAAGGCTGGCGTCCATTTCCTCCAGAGTTTGAACGGCGTATACGTGCTGGCGAATCTTGCCCAGCACACTGGAGGTGGAGGATCCGCCGGTTCGGGAAAGGGAATTATACTGGCTCAGGGCCTGATTGGCCTCGTTTAAAAGCCGTTTTTCCAGCAGGGTTTCATATTCTCGCTGAAAAGAACCGGATCGAGCGGCCATAATACCCAGCACCACCACTGCCGCCGCCAGAACCAGGCACAGGATGGAAAGAAAGCGCCGTTGGGCACGGCTAACGCCCATACCATCCCGCACGTGTTGTGAATAACGATACATACTGACACTCCTTTGTATAAGCCCGCTTATGCAGGCAGCATATAGTATACCACAAAAGGGTTCAGTGGTAAAGAGATGGGGAAAAGCCCCTGGTTTTCCTGTCGAAAGTGGCGACCTTCTTCCCTTTCATCCGCTGTTTTTGCCAGAAAAGGGAGCCTTGTGGCAGATCCTATCCAAACTGCATAAACCCGCGCCCCGCTGGTCACCCTGTGGGGGAAAGGGAGGCGGGTTTAATGAAGCGAGTGCTTCTCTATTTGATGCTTCTGTGCCTATGGCCTGGCCTGGCCAATGCCGAGGGGCTGGTGCGCCTGCATATTCTGGCAGCCAGCGATTCTCCCCAGGATCAAGCCATGAAGCTGGCCGTTCGAGATCAAGTGCTGGCAGCTTTGGCCGGCCAGGGAGACGGGGATCCCTTCTCCTCCCTCCACAGGGAGCTTCCCCTCATTTGCCAGGCAGCCCGGCAGGCGGGCTTTCAGGGCCCAATTACCCTTCAAACCGGCTGGTTCTATTTTGAAGAACGGCAGCTGGCGGGGCGCGCCTATGCCGCTGGGTATTATCCGGCGGCCAAAATCCTTCTGGGCAAGGGGGAAGGGCAGAACTGGTGGGGGCTTCTTAACCCCGATCTGACCCTGGCTGCCGTTGGAGATGAAGAAACCATAGCGTGGCATCTGCCGCGGATTCTTTCCCTCTGGCTTATAAAAGCTGATGCATTAGCTCCGCTGCCCGGGGCATGATGCTGGAGTCCAGGCCGGAATAGTTGACGATCAAGTGATGGGGCTGTGCCTGAGAAACTGCGTAATCGCTCAGAAACCTCAGCCGCAGCCCCTGCCGCGCCGCCTGGCTGCGAAGCGACCCATCGCTCTTTTGCGTATCCAGCCTGAGCAAGAAATGAAGGCCCGCGTTTTCCTCCAGGATTTGGCTTCGATTGCCCAAAGGGCTTTGAAGAATAGCGCGGATAACCTCGTCTCGCTGGGCGCGATAGCGCTTTTTCATACGGTTGATATGCTGTTCAAAATGGCCTTCCTGAATGAAGCGGGCCAAGGTGTGCTGCTCCAGGCTGGGCACGGTGCAGGCATGGCTGGCAAAGGCTTCCCGCCAGCGGCTGAGCAGGGCTGGGGGCAGCACCATATAGCTTATGCGGATGGAGGGCGCAATGGTTTTAGAAAAAGTGTTCACGTAAATAACTCGCTCTCCATCCAAGCTCTGCAAGGGCGGCATGGGCCGGGCGTCAAAGCGGAATTCGCTGTCATAGTCATCCTCTATAAGCCAGCGGCCCGGCAGAGCCTGAGCCCATCGAATCAGCTCCCAGCGCCGAGCCATAGGCATTACCTTGCCGGTTGGGAAATGGTGGGAAGGGGACAGATGCAGCACCTGAGCATCGCTGGCCGCCAGAGCGCTAAGGCTCAGCCCCTGCCCATCCAAGGGCAGATGACGGCAGAGAGCCCCGCTTAGGCGGCAAATGGCAGCCACTTTCAGGTAACCGGGGTCTTCAATGGCATAGATCTTGTCTCTGCCCAAAAGCTGAATCAGCAGGCCGTATAAATACTCCGTGCCTGCGCCTACCACCACCTGCTCCGGCTGCACCGCCAGGCCCCGAAAGCGGTACAGGTGCCGGGCGATAGCTTCCCGCAGCACCCGTAGCCCCTGAGCCGGGGCGCTTTGCAGCAGGTGGGTATCCTCCTGTGAAAGGATGTTTCGGGTCAGCTTGGCCCAAAGTGCAAAGGGGAAATGCTCTGCGCAGATGCGGTTGGAGCTCAGATCCACCAGCCATTGGCGAGGCGGCTCCTCCGGCTGAAAAAGCGGCGGCTCCTTGGGGGGCCGAGGCAGCGCTGAACTGACAAAATAACCCGATTTCTCCCGGGAGGTAAGGTACCCCTCCGCCGCTAGCTGCTCGTAGGCGCTTTGCACCGTGATCACGCTGACCTTTAGGTGCTGGGCCAAGGCCCTTTTGGAGGGCAGCTTCTCCCCAGGGAGCAGCCGACCCCCGTCCATATCAGCCTTAAGCTGCCTGCGCAAATATTCGTACAGGGGAAGCGCGCCCCTGAGGCTCATATCATAGGTGACCATACCCGCCTCCAACTGGTATTAAAAATTAGGCGATAATTGAATCTGTATTTAATGCCAGATTTGATTATAATCCAACCGTACCTATTTTTCAATCCCATTGAGGAGGCGCTTACGCTTGCGGCATGAACAGATTCAGCGGCTGATTATCGCAGCCCTCTTGGCAGCCCTGTGCTGCGTAGCCACCCTAATGATTCAGGTTCCTTCCCCCATGAACGGCTATGTGAACCTTGGCGACGGCCTGGTGCTTCTCTCCGGCTGGCTGTTGGGCCCCGGCTACGGCTTTGCCGCCGCAGGGCTGGGCTCCGCCCTGGCAGATCTTATCACCGGCTACAGCCATTATGCCCCGGCCACCTTCATTATCAAGGGCCTGATGGCCCTCATCTCCTGCCGTCTCAAACCCCGATGGCTGGGCGGCATCCTCGCTGAGGGCTGGATGGTGCTGGGCTATTTTCTCTTTGCCTGCCTCTTGATGGGAGAGGGCTGGGCAGCCGCCGCCTCCATCCCCGGCAACCTAATCCAAGGCGCCGTTGGCCTTGCCGCCGCATTGGCGTTGGAGAAAGTTACCCAGAGGCTGCGGCTTCGATAAGCGGAAGAAGATCTTTCTCAAGGCGAAGACACTCCCCTAAGCCATTTTAGCGGCGCAATGGAGCCTTCGCCATATGCCCATTCTAGGGGAGCCTTCTCCCCGTTATATGAAGTTGAAGAATAAACGGTTTAGCGCCAGTTCCCTTAGCCTTATTAGGGACTGGTGAATAAAGCGATACGCGCAAAGGCCCCGGAGACACGACCATGTCTCCGGGGCCTATTTGCGAAGGTCTTTCAAAAAGTCCCTCTCATTCATCAACTGGTTTTACTTCTTCGCGTCCTTTTCCCGCAGCTCCACCCGGCGAACCTTGCCGGAGATGGTCTTGGGCAGGGCGTCCACAAACTCGATCACGCGGGGGTACTTGTAGGGTGC
>JAFUPO010000092.1 GCA_017481185.1 Clostridia bacterium
GAGACCATCGCCATCGGCCCTGCCACCACCAAGATGGTTACGTTGGTGACCCCTTTCTTAACGGTGCTGCTGGTGGTTGCCCTGGTGACCATTATCCAAAAGACGAAGATCGGCATGGCTATGCGAGCGGTATCAAAGGATTTTGAGACATCGCAGCTGATGGGCATCAAAATCAACTCAGTTATCTCTGTTACGTTTATAATTGGCTCGCTGCTGGCAGCGGTAGGATCGGTGCTGTATTTCACCAACTACTCCTCCGTTACGCCTACTATCGGCGCAATGCCCGGCCTGAAGGCCTTTGTGGCAGCCGTGTTCGGGGGCATCGGTTCCATCCCTGGCGCAGTGATTGGTGCGTTTATCATTGGCATTTGCGAGAACCTGATTAAAGCCTTGGGCTATACTACCTTCTCCGACGCCTTTACCTTTGCGCTTTTGATTGTGATTTTGCTGTTCAAGCCCACGGGCCTGTTCGGTGAAAAGATTTCTGAGAAGGTGTGAGGTGAGCGACATGAAAAAAATAACGAAAAACCTCATCAATATCGGCCTTCTGATCCTCATGTTCGTGGCGCTTTACTTTGTTGAGGATGCGGTGGGCAAGCGCTCCATGCTGATCACAGTGCTCAAAAAAGGCGTGATCTATGCGCTGATCGCCGTTTCCATGAACCTGCTCAACGGCTTTACGGGCCTTTTCTCCCTGGGGCAGGCAGGCTTCATGCTGGTGGGTGCTTACACCTATGCGGTGCTGACCATTCCCATGGCCAAGCGCGTGGCCGTGTACCAGTATTATGACGGCGGCATCATTGGCTTTACAGCCCCTGCCATTGTGGGCATCCTGGCGGCTGGCCTGCTGGCAGCATTCCTGGCTTGGCTAATCGGTATGCCGGTGCTGCGGCTTAAGAGCGACTACCTGGCCATCGCTACCCTGGGTTTTGCGGAGATCATTCGCGCCATCATCCAGTGGGATGCCCTGGGCCCCATTACTAATGGCTCCAACCTGCTTAAGACCTATCCCACCTTTAAATCAGTGATGGAGCCCTTCCTGGGGGCGACCATCTGTATCGGCATCATTGTACTATTGATAAATTCCACCTACGGCCGCGCCTTCAAAGCCATTCGCGACGATGAGATCGCCGCAGAGGCCATGGGCATCAATCTGTTCAAGCACAAGCAGATGGCCTTTGTAATTTCTTCTTTCTTCGCTGGTATCGGCGGCGCGCTGCTGGCTATGTATCAGGGTTCCTTGCAGGCTAACGCCTTCAAGTCAGCTATGACCTATGAGATCCTGCTTATTGTGGTCATCGGCGGCATGGGCTCCATTACCGGCTCGGTGCTGGCCAGTTTTCTGTTCATTGCTTGCAGTGAATGGTGGCTGCGCTTTTTGGACACGGAAATGTTCCTCTTTGGCGGAACCTTCCAGGTACCGCTGCTGCGTTCCGGCTTCCGCATGGTGGTTTTCTCCGTGGTGATCATGATTGTGGTGCTGTTCTTCCGCAAGGGCATCATGGGCGAGAGGGAACTGTGGGATCTGTTTAAGCCCCGCAAAAAGAAAGCCAAGCTGGGGGGTGCCAAGTAATGAGCCAGAATGTGCTGCACATAGAAAACGTGACCATGCAGTTCGGTGGCGTGGTAGCTGTGGATAACCTTTCCATGGACGTCAACGAGGGAGAAATCGTGGCCCTCATTGGCCCCAATGGCGCAGGCAAAACCACGGCCTTTAACTGCATTACTGGGGTATATGAACCCACCAACGGCAAGGTGGAGTTCATGGGCAAGACCATTGTGGAAAATTACCCCACGGGCAAAATGAAGCGCACCTATGCGGGTTCCAACGCGGGCAAGTATACCCATAAAACAGTGAATACTCCTGATAAGATCACGGCCCTGGGCATTGCCCGCACCTTTCAGAACATTCGCCTGTTCAAGAGCCAAACGGTGTTCAACAACGTGCTGATCGCCATGCATATGCGCCGCACCAGCAATGTGTTCACGGCTACCTTCCGCCTGAATATCAAGGAAGAGCATCAGATGCGCAAGGAGACCATGGAGCTTTTGAAGATCGTGGGTCTGGATAGCGTGGCTGATGAGTTGGCTACCTCCCTGCCCTATGGCCAGCAGCGGCGGTTGGAGATCGTACGCGCCCTGGCAACGCATCCCAAGCTCCTTCTGCTGGATGAGCCTGCCGCAGGTATGAACCCCCAGGAAACGGAGGAGCTGGGCGAGTTCATCAAGATGATCAAGGAAAAGTTCAATCTGACCGTGTTTATGATTGAACATCACATGAACCTGGTGATGGGTATTTCTGACAGGATTTATGTCATCGACTTCGGCAAGCAGATCGCCCAGGGAACGCCCAAGGAAGTGCAGGATAACCCGGCTGTGATCGCAGCCTATCTGGGGGTGGATGAAGAATGATCATGCTGAAGGTAACAGACCTGAAGGTGAATTACGGCGGCATTGAGGCCTTGAAGGGCATCAGCTTTGAGGTGCAGCAGGGCCAGATCGTGACCCTGATCGGCGCTAATGGCGCAGGCAAGTCCACCACGCTGCGGGCCATCTCCGGCCTGGTCAAGCCTTCCCAGGGCAGCATCAACTTTATGGGGGCAGATATTACCTCCCTGAACTCCCAGAAGATCGTGGCGGAAGGCATCGCCATGGTGCCTGAAGGCCGGCGGGTGTTTGCTAAACTAACGGTGAAGGAAAACCTGAAGATCGGCGCTTA
>JAFUPO010000093.1 GCA_017481185.1 Clostridia bacterium
CATCCGCAAGTATTTTGCCGAGCATCCCGACCACTTCGATCCCCGCCAGTATCTGAAGCCCGCCCGTCAGGCTGTGAAGGAAATGGTGGCCCACAAGATCGTGAACGTGCTGGGCTGCAACGGCAAGGCTTAAGTAGCTTAATTATGCGAGAACCCTTTCCTTTTTAGGAAAAAAGGAAAGGGTTCTCGCGCTCTCCTAAAGGAAAAACCAGGGGATGATCCCCTGGACCCCATTTCCCGAAGCGGCTGTTTCCTTGGAAGCAGTTGTACCCGGGTGTTAATTTTAAAATCGTTTTTCTTTGGGTGAGAGCGCGAGAGAGGGGATTTCTTTTTTCGCAAAAAGAAATCCCCTCTCTCGCAAAATAAAACAAAAGGATGATTCCTATGGCGAAGCTTTATTTCAGGTACGGGGCGATGGGCTCTTCCAAAACGGCCAACGCCATCATGGTTCAGTACAATTACAAGGAGCGGGGCCAGAAGGTTTTGATGCTCAAGCCCCAATTGGACAACCGGGACGGAGAGCGCACGGTGATGAGCCGCTGCGGCCTTTCCACTGAGTGCTCCTTCATTGAGGAGCTGCCCCAAATCGACGTGACCGGCTACGATTGCCTCATTGTGGACGAGGCCCAGTTCCTTACCAAGGATCAGGTCAAGCAGCTGGTGGCCATCGTGGACGAAAAGAATATTCCTGTGATTTGCTATGGCTTGCGGGCTGACTTTCAGGGCAACCTGTTTGAAGGCAGCCACTGGCTCATGGCCTGGGCGGACACCATTGAGGAGATCAAAACCATCTGCTGGTGCGGCCGCAAGGCCACCTATAACGCTCGGGTGATGAACGGCAAGGTGGTCAAGGAGGGGGACCAGATCCTCCTGGGCGGCTCCAGCCAGTATGTGAGCCTGTGCCGCCGCCACTGGCAGACGGGCGAATTGGGCCCCTATAAAGACCTGCACCTGGGAGACTGATTTTAAATGACCAAGACGCAAAAATCCATTCTGGGCGGCGCGTCCATCCTGGGCATTGCGGGCATCATCTGCAAGCTGGTGGGCGTGATCTACAAGGTTCCCCTGGCCTGGGTGCTGGGGGATGGAGGCATGGGCACCTATCACTTGGTGTTTCCTACCTACAACCTGCTTTTGACCATTTCCTCCGCAGGCATCCCGGTGGCCATCAGCCGCATGGTCAGCGCCTACCTAAATACCGATGACCCTCGCAACGCCAAACGGGTGTTTAAATGCGCCCTGGGGCTGCTTTCCTGCCTGGGCCTTATCGCCACGCTGATCATGCTGGTGGGCTCCGACGCTCTGAGCCAGCAGGTGAACGACCCGGACTCTCGGCTGGGCTTTATGGCCATTGCGCCCTCGGTGTTTCTGGTCTGCGTGATGAGCGCCTTCCGCGGGTTCATGCAGGGGCAGCAGAACATGACCCCCACCGCCATGAGCCAGCTGATTGAGCAGGTGGGCAAGGTGGCGGTGGCCCTGCCCCTGGCCGCCTGGGGCAACCGCTACGGCGTCGCCTGGGGCGCTGCCGGAGCCCTTTTGGGCACCACCCTCACCGAGGGCATCGCCCTTGTTTACATGGCGGTTCTGTATGTGCGCCGCCGGGGCAGCTTTAACAGGCTGGAGCAGGCCAATGTGCCAGCGGAATCCGCCCGGAGCCTCACAAAAACCCTGTTGTTCACCGCCATTCCCATCACCCTGGGGGCCTGCATTGTTCCCCTGGCGGGCACGGTGGACTCCATGATGCTGGTGGGCCGCATGGTGGAAAGCGGCCTAAATGAAACCGTGGCCCGGGAGTGGTACGGCGCTTATGCTGGCTATGTGCTCACCTGGATCAACGTCCCCACCGCTCTGGTGGTGGCCGTGGCCATGAGCCTGGTGCCCGCCATCTCTGGCGCGCTGGCCCGGGGAGATCAGAAGGCCTTGCACCATCAGGCCAACCTGGGGCTGAAAATGAGCTTTTTGATCGGCTTCCCCTGCTCTGCGGGCATGAGCCTTTTGAGCCGGGAGATCCTGGCCTTCTTCTACGAGCACTCCATGAAGCCGGAAAACCTCACCGTGGCCTCGGAGCTTTTATCCGTATCCGCGCTGACGGTGGTATTGTTCTCGGCGGTGCAGTCTACCAGCGCCATTCTGCAGGGAGTGAAAAAGCAGCGCATCCCCATGTACACGCTGGTGGCCGGGGTAGCCTGCAAGATCGTTTTAAACTACACCCTTACCGCCATCCCGGGCATCAACATCCACGCCGCGCCCATCTCCTCTTTGGTTTGCTATACCGTGAGCCTCTTGCCCAACCTGTATTACACCTTCAAGTATACGGGTCTTAGGTTTGACTGGCAGGGCTGCATCCTGCGGCCCCTGCTGGCCACGGGAGCCATGGGCCTGGTGGTGTGGGGCCTCAAAGCCCTTTTGCCTGCCGGGCGGCTGACCACCATGGCGCTGGTCATGGCCGGTGTTGCAGCCTTTGCCGTGTTTGCGCTGGTGTTTAAGGCTGTGAGCAAGGATGACCTGCGAGGGCTGAAAAGGAGGAAGCGGGCATGACCCTTACGTTAATCCCCCTGGGGCCCGGCGATTCGCAGCTGTTGACCCTGCAAAGCCTGAACGCCCTGAAAAATGCCGAAAAGCTGGTGCTGCGCACGGATAAGCACCCCGTGGCCGACTTTCTCAAAGAAGAAGGCATCCCCTTTGAGACCCTGGATGAATTATACGAAACCAGCTATGACTTTGACGAACTGAACCAGAAGGCCGCCCACAAATTGTGGGCCATGGCCCCGGTGTGCTACGCCGTGGCAGACCCTGCCTGGGATGAAACCGTGGCCGCCCTCCACGCCGCCTGCCCCAAAGGCGGCAGCATTGTGACCCTGCCAGGGGTTTCCCTGGGGGACGCCTGTTTGGCATTGCTGCCCGGGGGGCGAAAGGAAGCAGGCCTGACCCTGCTCCCCGCCCAGGATGTGGAGGGTGCCACCCTGTGCCCCACACGGCCCCTTCTGATCACCGAATTGAACAGCCCGGTGATGTGCGGCCAGGTGAAGTTAAAGCTCATGTCCCTTTACCCTGACGAGCAGGAAGTGATCTTCTTCGCCCCCGGCGGCAAGGTGAAAAAGCTGCTTCTTGCCGACCTGGACCGGCAAAAGAGCTATGATCACACCGCCTGCGTATACCTGCCTGGGCTCAGCTATGGCCAGCGGGATCGGTTTGACATCGCTGATCTGCGGGCGCTGCTGGCAAAGCTCCGGGGCCCCGGCGGCTGCCCCTGGGACCGAGAGCAGACTCACGCTTCCCTGCGCCCCTACCTTATTGAGGAAGCCTACGAAACCGCTGCCGCCATCGACCTGGATGATCCGGACCAGATCGCTGATGAGTTGGGCGATGTGCTGTTGCAAATCGTTTTTCATGCGGATGTGGGCCAGCAGTACGGCGAGTTCGACCTGGATGACGTGACCAGCGCCATCTGCCGCAAAATGATCCGCCGCCATGCCCACATCTTCGGAAACGTCCACTGCGATACGGCCCAGGAGGTATCCCAGAGCTGGGAAAAGATCAAGCGCCAGGAGAAGGGCAACGCCTCCCTTTCTGAAATGATGCGGGATGTGCCCACGGCCCTGCCCCAGTTGATTCGGGCTCAGAAGGTTTTGAAGAAGGCGGGAGCTGATCCCCGGCTGGAGAGCCTTGCCATGGATGAACAGGCCCTGGGCCAGTGGCTGCTTAAAGCCGCCCTAACAGCCCAGCAGCAGGGCTTCAGCGCCGAAAAGGCCCTGGAGGACGCCATCAAGGGCTATATCGATGCCTTTGAGGCTGTCGAAAATGCAAATTTATCGGGCGAAACCCCTTGAGGGGCTTGACTTTGAACGAAATGGCTGTATACTGGTTAAGGAAAAAACGGGGCTTCCCCACGTTTTGACCCTTCCGCGCATTGGCCCCTTGGCGGGCTGGCGCTTGAGGCAATGCCTTAAACCGGCTCCTGGCTTTCAGGGGCGCATATGACAAGGAGGAAATAACAATGAACAAGACTGAACTGACCGCTGCTGTCGTGGCTAAGACCGGCATGACCAAGAAGGACGCTGAGAAGGCTCTGACCGCTGTGCTGGAGTCCATCACCGATTCTCTCAAGGCTGGCGAAAAGGTCCAGATCGTGGGCTTCGGCTCCTTCGAAGTGAAGGCTCGCCCCGCTCGCGTGGCCCGCAACCCCCGCACCGGCGAAGAAATCAAGATCGAGGCTTCCAAGGCTCCCGTTTTCAAGGCTGGCAAGGCCCTGAAGGACACCGTGAACGCCTAATCAAAAGAAGGTTTGCATCCCCGTCAGCCCTGGGCTGGCGGGGTTTTTTGTTGACAGAGAGCAGCCCCTCACGTACAATAGAGGCTGAAAGGGAGCGAAATGCTATGAACATTTTCACCTATATCCACGACGCCATTGTGATGGTGCTCAGAGACAACCGCAGCAACCTCACTCAGTATATCGTGGGCTGCGTGCTGATTCTTTTGCTGGTAGGCGCTTTGGCCTATCTTTTAAGCTATTTTGCCCACAAAAAGGAGAAGCAGCGGGCCCGTGAAAAGGGCCAGGATATGCAAAAGCGCAAGCGGGCAGGGAAGTACCCAAAGGGGAGTTAAAAACTAAGAGTTTAGAGCGAAGAACTTTGGTTTGTCATAATTCCCAAACGGTTTTCTTTGGAGAGAGCGCGAGAGAACCTTTCTTTTGCTAAAGAATGGTTCTCTCGCAAAATGGAGGCAGTTATGCGTTTAGATAAGTACCTGAAGGTGAGCCGCATCATCAAGCGGCGCACGGTGGCCAACGAGGCCTGCTCCGGCGGGCGGGTCACCATCAACGGCAAGGTGGCCAAGCCCGGGGCTGAGGTGAAGGTGGGGGATGAGCTCACCATCCGCTTCGGCGACCGTTACGGCAAGTATCAAATCCTTTCCATCCAGGAGCACGTGCGCAAGGAAGGG
>JAFUPO010000094.1 GCA_017481185.1 Clostridia bacterium
ATATCGGCCAGCACCAGCTGCCTGTCATTTGTGGCCTTTTGAACCTGGGTAATCTCATCCCGAATCTGGCTAACTTCCTTGCTTTGCAGGGTTAACTGGCCATAGTTTAGAAGGCTTATAAAGCCCAGGGTACAAGCCAGCACCGCCATCATGGCCAAAGCCTTGCGAAGGGGCAGGCCAGGCAGCTTCTCTTGAGCCGACTGGGGACCCAAATCAGCCCGGGATGCCTTTACCGGCTCCTTGGCCGTTGCCATCTGCCTCTGGCTTCTGGGATTGCGCTGGGCGCTGGGCCGTGGCGGAAGCAGTTCGCCCGTGCGGGGATCAATCTCACTGGCAGGAAGGCGCACATGGGCCCTGACGGTGATGCGGTCGCTGTCCAGGTTCTGCCCTCCCATAACCGCATAGCTACCATGGTATACATAACTGCGCTGACCACGAGTCATGGCTAGTGTATCCTCCCTTCCATTCAATTAGAACGTTTTAAAGGATTCGGCACTTATTCCAAGTCGCCCCAAACCGACAGAATATCCGAAAGGTTTTCTTCAAAGCTGTCGTCCTCAGCCTCTGCCTTCGTGCTGGTCACAATGCGCAGATGATCAAAGGCGCCGGCAATTTCAACATCCCGTTCCTCACCCAGCATCCGCTGACGAAGCTTTGCAGGCAGCAGCAACCGCCCTTGACCATCCGCCTCCGCCTCAGGAAAGGAGAGCTTGTTGAACTGGTTCATATATTGCTGCACCACCGGCTTGCGCTGATTGAGCTTTTGCATATCCATCAGCATTTGCAGCCAAACCTTTCGGGGATAAAGAGCGATCCCCTGAAAGTCACGGGTGGGACCGATGGTGAACTTTTCACCCAAAGCCTTGCGATAACCCACCGGAATGATGATGCGGCCCTTGCCATCCAATGAGTGGGCGTAGGTACCGAAAAAGGCGTTCTCAACTGCGGCTTCCAAAGCATCCGCTCCGTTTTGAGCGGCCGCTTGTTCCAGATCCAATGCTGGGGTCTTGGTTTCATCCGCCATGAGATCGCCTCCCTTCCCACCACTTAACTCCACAAAATGGGATGTAAAACCATTTAACACCACATTTTTGACTACGTCAAGGGGGGAAGAAAAACTTTTTGTTTCGCACTATGTAACATTTGTGTCATATTTATCTCACTTTTGAGAAAGTTTGTTCGCGTTTCTCTGGGCTAAAAGCCCACAAAAAAGGCGACGAGCAAAACTCGTCGCCAATTTTTACCAAGTATTTTGTCTTTTTTCAAACCATTTGTGACTATTCTATGAAAAATAGACTATAAACTTTTAAATATTTAGTTGCGGACATTGCCAAAGCCGAAAGCCCAGTCCATCGCAAGAGGTCAACTGGTAACCAATCCCATTGAGTTCACCATTGTAAGCCCCCCGCACAGATCCGCCGTGAAGGTGCCCGTAGATTACCTGCTTCACGCCATATTGCTCAAACAGCTGCGTAAAGGGGCTGGGCTCCCATTTTTCATTCATGGGCGGGTAATGCATCATCACGATGATCGGGCGGCCCTGCGAAGCCTTAGCTCCCCTTTCCAGGGATAGGCCCATGCGCATAACCTCACGATCATAAATCTTCTGATCGTCAGCGCTCAGGGATCCCTCGGCAGGCATGGGCGTCCATCCCCGGCTGCCGCAAACCACCACCTGGTCATAAACCAGGCAATCATTCTGCACAGCCTGCATCCCCTCAGGGAGCGCAGAGCGCACCTGGGTAATGCCGTTCCACCAATAATCGTGATTGCCCCGCAGAATGGCCTTGTGGCCTGGCAGCTGACCGATTGCGTTCAAATCCAC
>JAFUPO010000095.1 GCA_017481185.1 Clostridia bacterium
ATCAGAGCAGTTTCTTCGCCACAGACGAAAGCGCCAGCACCCAAACGGATATGCAGATCAAAGCTGAAATCAGTGCCAAAGATGTTCTTGCCCAACAGGCCGTATTCACGAGCCTGGTCAATGGCAATTGACAAGCGCTTTACAGCAATAGGATACTCGGCACGCACGTAAATGTAGCCTTCAGATGCGCCGATAGCATAGCCAGCGATGGACATAGCCTCAATCACAGCATGGGGATCGCCTTCCAAAATGGAGCGGTCCATGAAGGCGCCGGGGTCGCCCTCGTCAGCATTGCAGGCCACATACTTCTGGTCAGAAACAGAATTGTAGGTGAACTTCCACTTCAGGCCAGTGGGGAAACCGCCGCCGCCGCGGCCACGCAGACCGGACTTCAGGATCTCATCGATCACTTCCTCGCGGGTCATCTCGGTCAGCGCCTTGCCCAAAGCCTTATAGCCGTCAAAGGCGATGTACTCGTCAATGTTCTCAGGGTCGATTACGCCGCAGTTGCGCAGAGCAACGCGATGCTGCTTCTCATAGAAGCTGATCTGATCCAGCGACTTGGTAACGGTGGACTCGTGGGTTGCATGATCCACATACACCAGATGCTGCACCTTGCGGCCCTTAAGGAGATGCTCGGAGACGATTTCGTCAACGTCTTCAACCTTCACGCGGCTATAGAAGGTGCCTTCGGGATACACAATGACAACAGGGCCAGCTTCGCACAGGCCGAAGCAGCCGGTACGGATAACCTTAACTTCCTTTTCCAGGCCCTTTTCCTGGAGCTGTTCTTCAAAACGCTTGATCAGGTCGGCAGAACCGGAAGAAGTGCAGCCGGTACCGCCGCAGACCAATACATGAGAACGATAAAGATCCATGGGTTACTCCTCCTTCTTGCGGATGTTACTTGGCATCAGCAGCACCGATGGTGTACTCTTCCACAGGGCGGCCATTGACGATGTGCTCAGCGACGATGCGGCCAACCATGTCAGGCTGCACCTTCACATAGGTCACCTTTTCCTGGCCAGGCACATAGACATCCACCATGGGCTCAAGACGGCACATACCGATGCAGCCAGTCTGAGACACGGTTACGTGCTGGAGGCTGCGCTTGTTGACTTCATCCACGAAGGACAGCATCACGGGGCGAGCGCCGGCAGCAATGCCGCAGGTGGCCATACCGACCACAACGCGGATGCTTTCTTCGCCTTCCTTACGGAGGCTGACGCGCTCAAGAGTTTTTTGACGGATAGCTTCCAAATCGGCTAAGGATTTCATGATTTGATACCTCCAAATATGGGTTGAATCTCATCTTCTAAAGACGCCTGCATCCAGCTGATGATCTCTGGTTCATTCAAAGGCAGCCCTCCCAGAGCTTCTCTGATCAAGCGGGTATCAAAGCTGGCTTCCCCCCGGGGCGATTGCACCTCCAGGGCAAAATCGGGCTTCTCGGGGTTGGTGATGATCAAGGACAGCATAGTCCCTACCAGATCCCCCATCGGCAGGCAGTCAATGCTTTGGGTATTAAAAGTCCCCGTGAGGGTGGTTCCCTCCCCCACTCGGCTCGTTACGGTGACATCTCCGCCGGTCAGGCGACAGTTTGCTGCCAGCATGGGAATCCCCAAACCAACCTTGCGAGTGGTGCGGGTCGTAGTGAAAGGGCTGGTCACAGCTTCAACAAAATCAGGCGACATTCCCTTCCCGTCATCTGCTAAGCAAAAGGTCAGCCAGCCTTCGCTATTTAAGACAAAGCTTATCCTAATCAGCGAAGCGCCTGCCGTAATGCTGTTTTGAACCAGATCCAGCATATGCAGCGAAATATCACGCATCTAAGCCACCATTTATTACTTCTTGTACTTAGCGATAATGTCAGGAATATCATCCGGCACCAGACGGCCATACACTTCTTCATTGACCATCATGACAGGAGCCAGGCCGCAAGCACCCAAGCAGCGGGTGGCGTTCAGGGTAAAGCGGCCATCAGGAGTGGTTTTGCCCACAGGAACATCCAGCTCCACAGCAAGGCGATCAAGCACAGCCTGGCTACCCTTCACATAGCAGGCGGTGCCCAAGCAGACGCCGATCACATATTCACCCTTAGGCTCCAAAGAGAACTGAGAGTAGAAGGTAGCAACACCGTAGACTTCGCTCAAGGTGGTGCCCAGCCCGTCAGCAATAATCTCCTGCACGTCCATAGGAACGTAGCCGAAGATCTCCTGGGCTGCCTGCAGCACGGGCATCAAGGCTCCCTTTTCCCCTTTGTGGGCCTCGATGGTCTGCTGCAACTTGGCATATTTCTCATTTTGATCAGGCATTTTGAATTCAGACCTCCTTCATTGGTTTCGCAGCTGTGTATATGACTAAACCAATCATATACACTTGCTGTTATTTTAACATTGTTTGGGCAAAATTGCACTTAGAAATTTTGCCTTTTTAGTCAATTTTCGCCCCAATAGCAAAACTTCGTGAAATGTTACAAATTTCACGAAGTTTTATGTAGTGCTTTAAGTACTTTTTCCAGGCTTTTATGCTCTGCTTCAAGGTAAAAATCACGTTCCAATATGCTGCCCAGCTGATGTGCATCAGATGAGTGAAGCTGCATACGCCCTTTAACGGCGCGCTCGTCTAAAGGCAGGTGCCTAGCCGTTTCAACGATAGGGAAATCAGGCTCCAAGGGCATGAGACCCAGATTAATCAAAAGGCCGCTGCTGCCGCGATTAATATGGGCAGGCACAGCGATACCGCCGCGCTTTGCTACTTCATCAGCACACTGAGCCAACGAGAGGCTTGTGGCGCCGATAAGCATCCTATCCTCTATGGCCTGAACTTCATCCTCAGTGTTTACAACTAGCTGCGTGCCGAAGAGCTGCGGCTTATTCTTAAGCGGCGGCAAGTGGCAAGAAAAGAATTCTCCCGCCTCCACCGCTTGCTCCACGGTTGGAAAATAGCCCAGCATATGCACCTCCTCCCGGGTGGTAATCTCCAGCCCGGGCAGGAGAATCAACCCGTAATAATCCGCCGCTTCTTTAACATACGGCAGATTACGGGCTGAATTATGATCCGTTACAGCTATCACATCCAACCCCTTCAGATGCGCCATACCGCAGATGTTGGCAGGCGTCATATCCTCATCAGCGCACGGCGACAGGCAGGAATGGATATGCAGATCACAAGCAAGCTTCATGGTTTTAGATGCCTCCCGGCAGGCCGGCTGCCGCCATCCTTCCGCACAGCTCATACGCAGTCAGCTGGCTTTGAAGCACCACAACGCCCTCCTCTTCAGCTTTTTCCAGCGAGGCCTCTTCCATGGCAATGCCTTCGGGCACAATCACGCAGCTCATCTCCATCAGCACCGCCACAGCGATAACGTTCATATGGGTCTGAACGGTGATCCAAGCCATTCCCTGGCGGCCATGGGCCATGACCCAGCTAAGCAGATCGCAGGTGTAGCCGCACGTTACTTCGGTTTCCAGCGAAAGCGTAGGGGTTTTATTCACAGATTGCGTTAGGTCGATAAGTTCTTTGATCGTCATGATATTACTCCCTTTATTCGCGTGTTGTTTGAGCCAGAGTTACCATTTGCTCTGCCATTACCTTCAATTGCTCCTTAAGCTTGTGAACGCAGTCCATCTCTCGGGCAAAGCCGCGCACAATATCCTCTGCAAAGGTTCGGCAAGTAGGCGAGCCGCAGGAGCCGCAGTCATAGCCAGGCAGATTTTTAACGATCTCCTCCATCCGCTCCATTTTGCGCATAGCTTCAATGATGTCGTCGTCCAGCTTCATAACGCTGTTAGGCAGGATGGGCTTTGTGCTCTTTAGATTATATTTGGTAAGCAAAGAAACATCCACGTGCTCATCCGGATGGGTCACTTGAATAAGATTTACCATCTTACGAATAACGTTTTTGGCCACATAGCTGTTTTCAAAATTCAGCGGGCCGCCAACACATCCGCCGCTACACGCCGCGCCCTCCAGGAAGGTCAGATCATTGAGCTTGTTGTTTTCAACCTCTTCCAATACTCGAATAACATTTTCGATTCCATCCACCGCCAGGCTGTTTTCAGGGCAGACGGAGATGGCCTCGCCGCCGCTCTTCGCCCAAGCAACCCCAAAGGAGGTTGCCTTAACCAGGCTTTCATCCTGCACATGGTTGCGGGTATGGCTGGAAAGCAGACCGTAGATCTCAAGAATGGAAATGGCGCCATCCACAGCAGATTTCTCATGGCCAATGGGATTATGAATCGCCGTCATCTTCGCAGCGCAGGGGGTAATGAAAAAGCATCCAACATCTTTTTCGTCTACCTGATGCTTGCGGCAAAACTCCCGCTTAGCAATCATGGCGGCCACTTCCATAGGCTGGCGAATATCCACGATATGCGGAATCAAATCCGGGAAGCGTACCTGGATCAAACGAACAACAGCCGGGCAAGCCGAGGAAATGAGGGGTCTTGGCAGATTCGGCTGCCGCAGCTTCTCTCGAATCGCACGGGTTACTACATCAGCGCCCCGAGCCACCTCAAAGACTTCATCAAAACCCATGTATTGAAGCCCTGTCAGCACCTGCGCAATATTGCTCAAATTTTTGAACTGGCCATAAAGCGTTGGTGCAGGCAACGCAATTTTATATTTGAACCTTGCAATTGAAGAAAGGGGATCTGTCTGCGCGATTTTAGCATGATAATCGCAAATTCGGATACATTCGCCGCAGTCAATGCAGCGCTCGTCAATAATATGAGCTCGACCGCCGCGGACGCGAATCGCTTCTGTAGGGCAGCGCTTCAAACAGTTCGTGCAGCCTTTACATCGTGTTACATCCAGCCGAACAGAATGAAAACGTTTTTCTTCCATAACGGGGTTCCTCCCAAATAATTACAGAGCAAAGGTCATATCAATGCTTGTCCCTACGCCAACTTCACTCTTTAATTCAAAGGTCGAAGCATTTCTTTTCATATTAGGCAAGCCCATGCCTGCGCCAAAGCCCAGGCTGCGTGCCTCTTCATTGGCCGTAGAATAGCCTTCTGTCATAGCCTTGCTTAGGTCAGGGATGCCGGGCCCCACATCCTGCGAAAGTAGGCGAACCATCTGCGGGCTCACCTCCAAGGTTAAATCGCCGCCCAAAGAGTGAATGACCAGATTTAATTCAACCTCGTATGAGGCCACTGCCACCCGGCGCAAAACGCCGCTGTCGATGCCCAATTGCTTGAGCTTGCGCTTGATCGCCGCTGAGACCTCTCCTGCGGCAGTATAGTTTCCCGCTTCAATAGGAAACACTTCTCGTATCAAGATTTCAGGCATAAGCGTACTCCTTTGTAATCAGCCGATATATGCCGGTATTATTCTTTCTTAGCGTTTCCAGGCAGCCCCTTGGAGTACAGGATGCCGCAGGTCACATAGGTCGTATGCTTCGTTGTTAATACAGCAATCTCTCGCTCTTGAGCCATTTCAAGAATATCCTCGCCGGGTATCTTGCCCCGTGAAAACACGATGCAGGTGATGTCCAGCATCTCAGCGGTGCGG
>JAFUPO010000096.1 GCA_017481185.1 Clostridia bacterium
AGGCTCCTCAAAATGATGCGTCATCTGCCACTCTAACCGCTGCCAGAAGGCTTCCGCCTCCTGCCGCCCCTTTTCCTTTAAGAGATCATCCATATCGGCGGATAAGCCCCGCAGGTATTTCAGCTCCAGATCCTGACAATTATCCTGGATGTACCCATGGGCGGTGACATCATAAAAATGTTTGGATGTGGTCAGCTGGGTGGCATACTTACCCGCCACCTTGACCTCATGCTCCTTCATCAGTTCAATGAACCGGTGAAGCTGGCAGGGAGCCATAAAGGTATACACCGGGTAAGCGAACAAAATAAGCTCCGCCTTTTCCAGCGCCTCCCGGGCAGGGCTGAAATCCTTTTCAAAGGCCTTAATTCGCTGACCCGCATGGAGCACCTCAAAGGTATGCTCCGGGTGCTTCTTTTGTAAATACAAAACCGTTTGCAGAGTAATGCTATATTTGCCTTTGGGGCTGCCGTTCAAAACCAGCACGTTCATAGCAATTTCTCCCCTTTGCTTCGTCAGTCTTTTTATTGTATCACAGATCGCCCTTCAAATCAAAAAGGCCGTCGATTGACGGCCTCAAATGATGTCCCTGCGTTTTTCTTCTTCGGGAACATCCTGCGCATCCGCCTCGTCGCGCCCTTCATCAATCGCGTCGTAACTAGCGTAGCAGTAATAATCATCCCGAGGATCAATCTTCATACCATTAGCGTCCCGAACTTCCTTTTTGGGTTTGCGGGTTAGAAAATTGTAGACGCCGTAAATGACCAGCACGATCACAAGAATGGGGGTAAGCTCCATAAAAAGCTCCTTTGAAAGCAAATGAGCGAGACCCCAAGTGCCTCGCTCATTTACAATTATTATGGTGGAGTATAGGGGAGTCGAACCCCTGGCCTCGACAATGCGAATGTCGCGCGCTACCAACTGCGCTAATACCCCATGTGGACACCCGGTGCATTTCACAACGGTTATCATACCACACCTAAGGGCAAAAGGCAAGTGTTTTTTTCTCCACCCGCAAATTAACTTAGAATTTCGCTGCTTATGCCCGCAGCCTCTGTTTGAGCCATAGGGCCAGCAGGCTGCCGCTGATCAAAAGCAGCCACAGCCCCGCCAGCGGTGTCTGATCACCCGTTTGGGGAATCTGGGGCATTGTGCTGTTGTTAAAGGTCGGCATCGAAACAACCCGTCCGCCATCGGGCTGTTCACCCTCTCCGAGCACTTGATAAATAACAGACTCAACGGCATAGATCGTCTGGTGATCAGCCAGTTTTTTGCTCACCTGCACCGTCGCCAGGTATCGGCTTTTATCGTAAACCACGCCATTGTTCTTTGCCGGTATCACCTCAGAAATAATGTATCGATAGGCGCCTTCATTGGTAAAGGTCATTTCTTCAAAGCGAATCATGCCGTCAGCTTCATTCCGTTTTGTTTGAAGGAGGGCTCCGCTTTCATATTCCCTAAGCTCAAACTGAAACTCACCTGCTAGCGCGGGCGCAGGCAAGGCCCCATCGTACGTTTTCTGTGCTGTCAGCGATGCTTTGGCCCCTTGAACAGGCGGAGTATAACGATTATCAAAAATGATGCTTTGAACATTCGAAGCCGCGCCGTTCAAATACCTTTGGATTTTTGCAGTGGCCGTCATGCCGCTTTGGTCAGCATCCTTTTCCACCCTGACAGTAATGTGATATTCGGCAGGGTCGTATTCCATATAGGCTTGCTGCTCCTGCTTTTCTAAGACCACATAGTAATATGTACCCAGGCTGTGATAAGCAATGGGCTCAAAACTAAATTGTCCTGTGTTCTTCTCACTCTTGGCCGTCTGATCAGCTGTTTCGCTGCGTACAAAATCACGCTGCGTTTGGTACAGTTCAAAACTGAAGGTACGCTCGCCCGGCGCCTGGCCGTTCACCGTTTTCAGACCCGTAAGGCTCAGAGAGGCGCTGGTAGGCTTTAATCGCAGCAAGCCGTTATTGCCAAGGGTTGCGATGCCGAAGTACGCATGGTCGTGTCCAAGC
>JAFUPO010000097.1 GCA_017481185.1 Clostridia bacterium
CTTCCCCTACGTGGCCCGCATGGTCGAAAGCTCTCTTTTGGAAGTAGATTCCGGCGTCATCGAAGCAGCCCAGTCCATGGGCTCTTCCACCTGGCACATCGTTTCCAAGGTGCTGATCCCCGAGGCCATGCCCTCTTTGGTCAACGGCTTTGCTATCTGCATCACCACCATCCTGGCCTACACAGCTATGGCGGGCACCGCTGGCGGCGATGGCCTGGGCAAGGTAGCCATCACTTATGGCTTGAACAAGCGTGAATACTCCGTTATGTATGCGGCCAGTATCGTACTGGTGCTGCTGGTGCAGATCTTCCAGTTCATCGGCACCCGGGTGGCCCACTCCATTGATCACCGCCGCCGCAACTAATCAAAAAACAGCCAAAAAACAATATTTTTTGAATTCATTACTTGACAATATGCTGTTTTGCCGTTACAATCAGTGCAAATCTCAGGTCAATAGCGAGGAAAGGAGCTGCCGTCATGAAGAACACCAACAAGGCCATGATGAACACCATGATGATGTACATGTGCGGCATGTGCATGCGTTGCTGTGCTCCTGTTAATGGCCAATCCTCCATTATTCGCTGAAAGACCTAAGTGCTTGTCAGTATCAGCAGGGGGCATGGCTCCCTGCTTTTTCTTTTGCTTCGAGCGCCAAAGGCGTTTGAATAGATCATGAAACCCAATTATGAAAGGAGATCCTCCACATGAAGAAGTTTCTTGCTATCCTGCTGAGCCTGGTTCTGGTTCTGTCCCTGACCGCTGCCTGCGCCGATGAGCTGAAGGTCATCCGCATTGGCGCCTCCCCCGCCCCCCACGCCGAAGTTCTGGAGTCCGAGATCGTGACCACCAAGCTGGCTGAGCTGGGCTACAAGCTGGACGTTATCGTTTACGAAGGCTACAGCCTGCAGAACCCCGCCGTGTCCGACGGCACTGACGACGCCAACTACTTCCAGCATCATCAGTATCTGGCTTCCTACAATGCCACTGCTGCCGAGGCTGACAAGCTGGCCACCGCTTTCTCCGTGCACTATGAGCCCTTCGGCATCTACTCCGAGAGCCTGAAGTCTCTGGACGAACTGAAGGACGGCGCCATCATCGCCCTGCCCAACGATCCCTCCAACGAGACCCGCGCCATGCTGCTGCTGGCAGCCGAAGGCCTGATCACCCTGCCCGAAGGCGCCAACGCTGAGAGCTCTATCACCAAGTATGACATCACCAAGGAGATGAACCCCCGCGGCTTCCAGTTCGACGAACAGGATGCCAGCCTGCTGCCCACTACCATGACTGACTGCGATATCTCCGTGATCAACGGCAACTATGCTATCGACGCCGGCCTGTCCCCCGCCGATGCTCTGGCTTTGGAAGCTGCTGACTCCGAGGGCGTTAAGACCGTGTACGGCAACATCGTGGCCATCCGTCAGGCTGATGTGGACGCCGACTGGGTCAAGGCTCTGGAGACCGTTCTTTGCTCCGAAGAAGTTCGCGCCTTCATGACCGAAACCTACAAGGGCGGCGTGGTTCCCACCTTCTAATCATAGCCTTATAATTTACGAGACCCCCTTTCTTTTCTCGTGAAAAGAAAGGGGGTCTCGTGCTCTACATAAAGAAAAGCGATTCCATTTCTTCTAACATTAATTGAAGTTCTTTGGGGTGAGAGCGCGAGAGAGGGGATTTCTTTCAAGAAAGCCCCTCTCTCGCATAAACTCTCGTTATTAAATAACCCTGGCAAGGAACTCGCGGGTGCGCTCCTTCTTAGGATTGGTGAAGATCTCCTCAGGGGCGCCTTCCTCTGCGATGACGCCGCCATCCATAAAGATAATGCGGTTGCTGACGTCCCGGGCGAAGGCCATTTCGTGGGTCACAGCCACCATGGTCATACCGCTTTGGGCCAGATCCTTCATAACAGAAAGCACCTCGCCCACCATTTCAGGGTCCAGGGCGGAGGTAGGTTCGTCAAAGAGCAGC
>JAFUPO010000098.1 GCA_017481185.1 Clostridia bacterium
GTGCGTTTGACATTACATCTTTCTCAACTTTACCGAAAACAAGTGAAAGAAGCGGTTTTCTGAAGGAAAGCACTCCTACGGTGATTAAACGCCATTTTAGAAGGCCTTAAAAATGGCGACTTTTATTCCTCCTGCGGCCCGGTGATCCATGACTTTTATGTGGAGAACGGCCAGGCCCACATCGCCTGTTCTCCCTGCGCCTCCATCCGCTTTGTGATGGACAAGGTGCCCAGCCCCTACTTTGTGGGGGAAGCCCTCACCCAGGGCCAGTGCCCGGTGCCTCCCTTCTGCACCTACATCCGCGCTGCAATAACTGATGCCAAGGGCCGCATGGCCTGGACCAATCCCATCTGGCTGGAGGCGTAAGGATGCTCTTTTCCCGCGAGGATCTAAAGCGGCTGATTGTGCCGCTGATGTTGGAGCAGCTGCTGGCCATCACCGTAGGCATGGCCGATACCATGATGGTTTCTTCTGTTGGCGAAGCTGCCATGTCAGGCGTTTCACTGGTGGATGCTATCAACCTGCTGCTGATCAACCTGTTTTCAGCCCTGGCCACTGGCGGCGCAGTTTTGACCAGCCAGTACCTGGGCCGCAAAGAACTGAAAAATGCTGGGCTGGCGGCAAGGCAGCTTCTTTACACAGTGCTTGCCGCTTCGCTGCTCATTATGGCTGCCTGCCTGCTTGTACGCACCCAGCTTCTAAACGCCCTATTTGGCCATGTGGAAAAGGCTGTGATGGACAGCGCCCAAATCTATTTTCTGATCTCCGTATTTTCCTACCCCTTTCTGGCGGTTTACAACGGAGCTGCCGCCCTGTTCAGGGCCATGGGCAATTCAAAGATCTCCCTGCACACATCGGTTATGATGAACCTGGTGAATATCGTAGGCAATGCGCTGTTCATCTTCGTTTTCCGGTGGAATGTGATGGGTGCGGCGCTGGCGACGCTTATGGCACGAGCTGCCGGGGCCATTGTGATGCTGCAAACCCTGCGGCGTTCCCGCCAGGCCATCGCCCTGCCTTCTCTTAGGAGCTTTGCCTGGCGGTGGGATATGGCCAAGGGCATCCTGGCAGTGGGCATCCCCACGGGGCTGGAAAACAGTCTTTTCCAGTTAGGCAAGGTGCTTTTAAACCGCCTGATCTCTACCTTTGGCACCGTAAGCATCGCTGCCAATGCGGTAGCGGTCAGCTTTTCCTCAGTGCAAATCATTCCTGGCATGGCCATTGGGCTGGCCATGGTAACTGTGATTGGCCGATGCGTAGGCGCCAAAGCTTTCGACCAAGCGCAAGCCTATACCAAGCGGCTCATGGCCCTGACCTATGCCACGGTAGGCCTCTTGAATCTGCTTCTGCTCCTTTTGACCACCTTCCTTTTAACCTTTTTCTCTCTGTCGCCAGCCTCCCGCCAGCTGGCCTATACCCTGATCATCACCCATGGGATAGGCTCCATGATCACCTGGCCCCTGGCCTTTACCCTGCCCAATGCCTTAAGGGCGGCCAATGATGCCCGCTATACCATGACCATCTCGGTATTCTCCATGGCGGCCTTTCGGGTGGGCGGCTCCTTCCTGCTGGCCAATACCCTGGGCATCGGCGTATGGGGTGTTTGGCTGGCTCAGCAGGTGGACTGGCTTTTTCGCCTGGCAGCCTTTACAGGGCGGTTTAGCAGCGGTAAATGGAAAACAAAAACCCTTATCAAAGAAGAAGCTTGAATTAATCAAGCTTCTTCTCAGCGTGTCGAAAAAGTCCAGCGAGAGCTGGGCTTTTTCACGTACAGATGATAAAATAGGAGAAAAGAGGGAAATGAGGAGAAAAGCAGATGTTGAATCAGCGGCAGGAACTCCGACGCCGAGTAGTAGAAATTCTGAGCATGGAGGATCTTGTACCGAGAGATCATCTGCTCAGGCAGATTGATGGGGCGGTAGATTTCATTCACATTTATGATTTTGTGGAAGAACTGTACTGCAAAGACAATGGCCGTCCGAGTGTAGACCCGGTAGTGCTGTTCAAAATTGTCATGATTCAGCACCTGTTTGGAATTTCATCACTGAGACGGACAATGGAGGAAATCAAAGTCAATGTGGCATACCGCTGGTTTCTGGGGTATGCGCTCAGTGACGAGCTGCCGCATTTTTCAACGGTGAGCTATAACTTCCGCCACCGTTTTACGTCAGATACCATTGAGCAGGTATTCCAGTGGATTCTGTATGAAGCCAACCGTGCGGGATGCCTTGCGCCCGAAGCAGTGTATATTGACGGAACGCACATCAAAGCCAACGCCAATATCCATCGCAAGATCAAACAGAAGGTACCCGTAGCAGCGGCCAGATACAAGGATGAGCTGTTTGAGGAAATCAACCGCGACAGGGAAGCCCACGGCAAGCCGCCGTTCAAGGATGACGGAAACCAGCCGCCGGAAGAAAAAGAAGTTACGTTATCCACAACCGATCCGGATAGCGGCATATTCCGCAAAGGCGACCACAAGCATTGCTTCGCCTATGAGGCTCACACGGCCTGTGATGAACATGGCTTCGTGCTGGACGTCGTAGTGACAGCGGGAAACGTCCATGACAGCGTCGCTTTTCATCCGCTGTATGACCGTCTTACTGCCCGTTTCCCTCAGATTCACGCCGTTGTTGCAGACTCGGCTTACAAAACGCCGTATATTTGCAAGCGTGTCTTTGATGATGGACGGGTTCTCTCAACCGCTTACAAATGCCCTCAGACACTCAAAGACGGTCATGAATGGTACAAGTACGTCTATGACGAGTATTATGATTGCATCATTTGTCCTGAATACCATGTCCTTCACTATGCCACTACCAATAGAGAAGGGTACAGGGAATACAAGAGCCGCAGTTATATTTGCAAAAACTGTCCCACCATTCACAAGTGCACTCATTCCCGTAACTGTGAAAAGGTTGTTACCCAGCACGTTTGGAATGATTACATTGAGCTGACAGAGGATGCCCGTTACACTCCGTATTACAAAGCGCTTTACAAAAAGCGCAAAGAGAAAATCGAGCGTGTCTTTGCCGATGCTAAAGAAAAACACGCTATGCGTTATACTCCGTTCCGCGGCCTTGCTCAGGTCTCAAACTGGGTCAGGCTTAAGTTCGCTGCCATGAATCTCAAAAAACTTGCAAGGTGGTTGGGCAGATTCCGTCTCCCTTTCTCTCTTCTCTCGCTTTTTTGTTTCTTTCTTTACGAAAAACCCAGTTCTCGCTTCCGCGAAAACTGGGTTTTTCTACAGGCTGAAAAGGACTGAAACCTTGATATAAGGTTTCAGTCCTTTTTTATATTGTTGAAAAATGCGAAGGTACAGATCAAATGCCACCATCGTATTTGAAGGAGGCCTTTGTAAACGATTGATCGGCTTTTAGGTTGGCGATGGTGAAAAATTCGGGAGCACTGTTTTGCGGAGGCAAAATTGGATATTTGTGTAAAATTTTGAAGAATCTATTGAAATCTACTTTCGAACTGTATATAATTAAAATATACAGTATAGACAGAGGTGATGGCGTGAACATCCTAATCGACAACAAGAGTGGAGTACCGATTTATGATCAAATATATTCGCAGATCAAGTGCCAGATCATTAGTGGCGCTTTAAAGGAGGATGAAATGCTGCCCTCAATTCGCGGCCTTGCCAAGGATCTTCGAATCAGTTTTATCACCACGAAGCGCGCATATGAAGAGCTGGAAAAGGACGGATTTATCTATACGCTTCCCGGCAAGGGGTGCTATATCGCGCCTAAAAACCTAGAATTGCTGCGAGAAGAGAATCTAAAGAAGATCGAAGAACATATAGAGGAGATTGTTAAACTTGCTGCCTCATGCAATCTTAATGAAAAGGATATTGTCGAAATGATTCATTTCAGCTTGGAGGGATAATGATGAATGCACTTGATATTAAAAACCTAACCAAATCGTATCCCGGCTTTATGTTGGATCATCTGAATCTGACACTGCCAAGCGGATGTATTATGGGGCTAATTGGTGAAAACGGCGCTGGCAAAAGCACCACCATCAAACTCATTCTCGATATGATACGCAAAGATGGCGGGAGCATCGCCATTTTCGGAAAGGATAACGGCGATCGCAGCGAACTCATCAAAGAGGATGTCGGCGTAGTGTTGGATGAGGTTGGTATCCCGGAGTGCTTAACTGTGAAGCAAGTTGCAAATGTAATGAAGCACACCTTTCATAACTGGGATGATGACGAATACGCTCGCTTGATCCAGAAGCTTGCATTGCCAAACCAAAAACAGTTCAAAGAGTTTTCACGTGGGATGAAGACGAAACTGGGTATTGCAATCGCGCTATCTCATCATGCAAAGCTTCTCATCCTGGACGAAGCCACTTCGGGGCTTGATCCCGTGGTGAGAGATGAAGTGGTTGAACTCTTCAGCGATTTTACAAGGGATGAAAGCCATTCCATTCTTATTTCTTCGCATATCGTTAGTGATCTTGAAAAACTGTGCGACTATATCTCCTTCTTGCATAAAGGGAAGCTATTGCTCTGCGAAGAAAAGGATCAATTATTGGCTGAATATGGCCTGATTCATTGTACGATAGATGAGTTGCTGGCGCTTCCGGCAGGTGCAGTGAAACATAAAAAAGAAAATGCTTATGGGGTTGAGGCAATGGTGCTAAGAAACGCTGTTCCCTCTGGCATCCATCTTAGCCCAATCAGTATTGAGGAGCTTTTTGTATTTATGGCGAAGGAGGCGAAATAAATTGAAAGGGCTGCTTCTAAAAGATTGGTATATGATGAAAAAATATTGCAGATCATACCTCTTTATCGCCGCCGTTTTTGTTGCGGTTTCACTTGCCAACAAGGATAATTTGTTTTTCGCATTTTATCCTTGCGTGCTGTGCGGCATGATTCCTGTAAATCTGCTGAGCTATGACGAACGCAGCCATTGGATGCAGTATAGCGGCGCATTGCCGTACACGAAGGCTCAAATCGTCTCTGCCAAGTATTTGATAGGCCTGTTTGCACAGGTAACAATGCTGATCGTTACTGGTAGTGCGCAGGGTATAAAAATGATTGCATCGGGAACCTTTGTAGGCGCTGAATATGTTGTTTTGATGTTGCTGATGCTTATCATTTCAACCACTGCTGCCTCTATCACGCTGCCGCTTGCATTTAAGCTGGGTGTAGAAAAAGGAAGAATTGCTTACTATGCCATGATTGGCTTTATTTGCGTGGCAAGTATTTGGGCATCGGGCTTTTTTCAAGGTCAGCTTTTAGTTGAAATAAAACCTAGCCTGCTATTGGCAATGATTGCTGTTGCAGGAATCGCAATATATATTCTTTCTTGGTGTATGTCTGTTTTATTCTATAAAAAGCGCGAAATATGCTAAACTGTTAATATAAAGAGAAAGCTCGGTGTTGCATCCACCGAGCTTTTTTCTGCGCCTAAAACTTTCGTTGTAAGCCGATTCTCAAAATCCTGGCAAAGGCCTTTGCAAAGCATTATGGGCTTCTGTTAGGCGTGCTTATTGCGGCTTGCACGAAGAACGATCCCGATGACAAGACCAGCCACTGCTGGAACAACCCAGCCAAGATTCAGATCAAAGAATGGAAGCAGTTTTCGGGCGAAGGCAATAGCGCCATCTAGACGAAGGCCAGCCTGAACAGATAGGGGAAGGGTCTTGAACAGATCAAACAGCGCAGCCACGCTGGTAAAGGCAGTAACGCTGACGTAGATAGACCTATCATGCCCAAAGAGATTGCCGCAAAGAGCTAACAGGATAAGGGTAATAGCCGGTGGATAAAGAAACATGAGAACAGGCAGGGAATAATCAATGATCTTTGATAAACCAAAGTTTGAAACGACGAAGGAGAAAATGGTAAAGATAACCGCCCAGGCTTTATAGGTAAGGGCCTTGGGAAACATCCGGGCAAAGGCATCTGAACAGCTTGTTACAAGACCAATAGAAGTTTTCAGGCAAGCAAAAGTAATAGTAATTGCCAATACCACGCTGCCTAACGAGCCTAGATAGTGGTCTGAAATCTGTGCCAAGGCAATGCCGCCGTTTTCTGAGATTTCAAAGAGGCCTCTCGACTGTGCCCCCATCAGGATGGTAGCAACATAAATGGCAGCCATCAAAAGCCCGGTCAGGATGCCGGAGATCAGCACATCCTTGGCAACGGCTGAATCGTTGGTGACGCCCATGCCGCGAATTATATCGATCACAACGATGCCGAACGCCAGGCCCGCAATGGCATCCATGGTGCCGTAGCCTTCGATAAACGCTGAAAACAGTGCGCCCTGCTGATATGCCGTATCGGGCTCTACCAGGGAAACATCTGCACCTGGGCGGCTTAAGGCTGCAAAAACCAGGATTGTGAAGAAAATCAAAAATAGGGGGTTGATAATTTTACCGATCCAAACGGTGATGTTGGCTGGGCGCAAAGAGAAGAACAAAACGAGGATAAAGAACACCGCAGAAAAGAGTAAGAGCACGGGTGCTTCGGGGGTGTTGCTGCCCAGCATAGGCGCGACACCTGTTGTAAAAGAGGTCGTTGCGCATCTCGGAATGGCAAAGAAGGGTCCAATAGTCAGGTAAAGCAGGCAGGTGAACACATACCCGTAGCCCTTGCCTACCTTGGTAGCCAGGGATTGAAGGCCGTCAGAATGGGTGTTGCCGATGGCTGCAACACCTAAAATCGGGATCCCAACAGCGGTTATAATGAAACCCATCATGGCGGGGATAACGCTTCGGCCTGCAAGCTGGCCCAGGTGAACCGGGAAGATCAGATTTCCAGCGCCGAAGAACATACCGAAAAGTGTTGTTGCCACCAATACTCGCTGTTTAAAATTAAGCTGCTTCGTCATTATTCCCGCACCTCGCTAACTAATGTACACATTTTACCATCGCGCTTGCAATCTGTGAAACGACTGTTTATAATAGAGGGTATGAGAAAATCTAATAGATATGAAATGGAAAGGCGAAAGGCTTATGGATAGCAAAAAACTAGAGATCCTAATGACCGCAGCTGATTTGGGGAGCTTTACCAAGGCATCGGAGGTGGTGGGCTATACCCAGTCAGGCCTGACGCATATGATGGATGCGCTGGAAAGAGAGGTGGGCTTTCCGCTTCTGCAAAGAAACCACAGCGGTATTCAGCTGACGGAGCAGGGGAGGCAATTGATGCCTGCCATTCGTGAGTTTTTGTATGCAAATGCGAACCTTGAGAATCAGATTCGCGTGATTGCCGAGGAAAAGACCGAGATCATTCGAGTGGCGGCCTACTCCAGCATTGCTATGCATTGGATGCCTGAGATCCTTTATCGCTTCAAGCGCCTGTGCCCCCAAGTGAACGTGGATCTGCGCATGGTGGATCATGCCTTGGAACCCTTTGAATTGCTTGAGAGCGGACAAACAGATGTGATTTTTGCCAGCAGACAAAATTACAGCTGCTGTGAGTGGATTCCTCTTTACAATGAAAGGATGTA
>JAFUPO010000099.1 GCA_017481185.1 Clostridia bacterium
ACTTGGAGACTAATGTCCGTCCAGCCTGCATCCAGCCAGGGTTCCACCTCCAGGTCATAGGCGGAGGCAGCCAATTCAAAGGAAAGGCGCAGCGCCTCCTCTGACAGCGCTGGGCGCAAGCGGCCCCAGGGATCCATTTCCCAGGGCTTGAACAGCGGGTTCGTTTGACCCAGCCACGCCCCGGTGTATCGCCCTCGCACATTCAACGCCTTCTCCACGCCTGGCACCCCCTCTGCAAAAAAGCCTTTGCACGGTCTATGATACCATGCAAAGGCTTCATCGTCAAAGGCTGGTCATTGCCAGCTGTCTGGATACAGGGGCAGGCTGCCTGCCTGATATTTTTCCAATTTCAGATCTTTTTCCCATTCCGGGCCCATTGCTTTTGAAAAGCTTGTAGATTCAAGGATATTGTCGTTTTCGTCCACCCGCATATATTCCACATACCAGACGCCTTCATGTCCCCAGGCCGTCCATTGGTCCAGGCCATCATATACGATAGCGCTGACAGGCCCCCATTCCTTTCCGCCGGAAGGGGCCCGGGAAGAACTGTACGTAATCTTTTTTTCACCTTCCCAATAGCTAAAAAAAAGCGTATCCCCATCCGTGTCCAAGTAGAGATCAGGCGCTTTCCCATCATCCAGGGCCTTAGGGGCCTGAAGCGTCAGCTGCCATACCTCCCGAGGCCTTTTCTCTGCCATACAGAGAATAAAGCGCTCCTCCTGCTCAAGGGCCAAAAGGATCTGCCCCGCCTCATCATCTGCCCAGCCGTACCAGGCTGCCGGCGCGCTGCCAGGGTAAGCTGCTTCGCAGAGCGCAAGCATCTCCGTAGGCAGCTCCTCCGCCTCTGCGGCAAAAGGCATACACAAAAGCACAATCAAAAGAACAATCATCTTCATGGCTGCAACCTCCTTTACCTCTCAAGACGCTTTTACCTGCATTTTGCGTCAAAAAAGCCTTCCTTAATTTTTCTTTAAGGAAGGCTTTGCCGCTTATCCTACCGCTTCAACACCGCTTTGCTGCTGAAGCTGACGCCACATAGAAAGCTGGTCAGATACGCTGCCAGGATCATATGAAAAGCTCTCCAGCCCGTTGGGATCATAGCTGACCTCCATGGCTAGGTATAAAATCACATACTGGCTTCCGCCCAGATCCTTGCTGATGGAGATCTTCTGCCCAGGTTTAAAGGATACCTGGCCTCCTAAAGCGCTTCCATCCAAGCTGGTAAGAGTTCCGGGGTCGGTAATAGCGTACACCCTTTGGTTATGAATGGTCAAATCAATATTCTCACGTGGGGTCACTTGAACTGATAAGCTGTCTGCGGATACGCTGATATTCACCGTGCCAATAATGTACTGATTGCTGGCACACAAGGGAACAGAATGGCTGCCGCCCCTCAAATCCACCACCGTGGCCATGGGCCAGCTCTTGGTCACTCCCGGGGCTGCTTCACGGATCCGCACGCCATAGGAGCAGGCCGTGTTATGAGAGAGCGCCATCAATTTTCGGTAAAAGGGAAACTGCCACTGCTGCGCGCCTGCCTGTAGCGTGATGGTGTATTTTACAGTTTCACTGCCGGAATATTTTAAATAAATCTCATCTGAGCGAAATTTGCCGCTTCGCACCCCGTAATTTTTCTGATGCACGACCTTTCCATCCGTTTGGCGATGAACACTTAGGGTAACCTCCTGGTTTTGATCTCCCAGGTCACAGGTAATTTGAATATACTGGGTCGCTGCAGTCAGCGCGCTATTCAGGTAATCCCCATCCTCCAGGCGGCTGAACTGCACCTCGTTCGCCGGGATTACAAATACTTCTTCTGCTGCAGCACAGCCTCCAAACGCGATCAGCCACAGCATGGCCACGCAACCCCACAAACGCCGCATATAAGCCGCCCCCTTTCATCCACACAAACGGCCCGCGAAATCACTTTCATGCGGCCTTTTGTATATTTTACAAAGGGTTCTCCTGCGTTGGCAAGCTGTTTTAAAAATGTAATTTATTGTTTACAATTTTGAAACATTTTGTTATACTATAATTATTCAATTGCGCATCTGGGAGGTCAGCCCATGAACCGCCGCCTCATTTGTCTGATTATGCTAATGCTCCTTCCCCTGTCTGCTTTGGCCCAGCGATATGAAACGCTGCGCTATCGCGACGAGGGGCCTGCCGTTTTGCAAATGCAGCAGGCTTTGAACGCCTTAGGCTACAACACCAAGGGAGCGGATGGAAAATTTGGCCCCGGCACTGAGGAGGCCATTCGCGCCTTTCAACGAGATCAGCGGCTGAACGTAGACGGCTTGGCAGGTCACGCCACCCTGACCCGGCTCTATGAACTGGCTGGCGTAACCCAGCCTCAGGCGCCCCAGGCAACTCAGCGTCCTTCCGAGGCAGCCGAAGCCGCCTCCTCAACAGCTGATTATTCTACTCTGCGCTATAAGGACTCCGGTAATCGGGTCAAAAAACTCCAGCAGGCCCTAAAGGATCAGGGCTATTACAATGGGAGCGTGGACGGGGCCTTCCGCTCCGGCACCTACAATGCTGTCAAGGCCTTTCAAAAGGCCAACGGCCTTTATGTAGACGGTGTGGCTGGGCCAAAGACCCTCAAGCTTTTATGGAATCCCAAAGCTGCTTCCGCCCCCACCGCAGAACCCACAGCCAAACCAACGGTTTCCCCCACCAGCAAACCTACCGCATCACCCACCCAGCCGCCCGCATCCAAGCCACTGGCAGAAGATTATTCTACTCTGCGTTATAAGGACTCCGGTGATCGGGTCAAAAAGCTTCAACA
>JAFUPO010000007.1 GCA_017481185.1 Clostridia bacterium
ATGAAATTTATGGAGCTAAACATTCCTTAACATCCTCGAAAAAGTGGCGTATGCCACTTTTTCGACACGCTGAAAGAACCGCCGCATGGCGGTTCTTTTTAAGTTAAGAGTGAAGAACTAAGAGTTTAAATGTTTCTGTTTGCGCAAAAATACTGCTTGCAAGCATTTGCGTGCAGATGCGTGCAGATGTTTTCATGTACATCCACATGCTTGCAGCTGTCTCCGTAATCCACTCCGACGCCTGATCCTAATCCAATCGCGGTGCTGGAAGGCTTTCAAAGAAAAGAGAGCCGCACCGGCGAAACAGCGAACAGCGCTTTGCGACGTTCGCCGCCGGGAGGACGCTAATTGTCGCGACGAAGCGATAGGAAAAAGCCGCAGCAGCTTGAAAAGCTTGTTGCGGTTCCAACAAGCGAAGAGCGGGGATGGTTGCCACGAAGGCAATCATCCCCCCATCTTGACGAACGAATGTTCGTTATGCTATACTTGCCCTGAACCAATTATGACGAGGTGGAACGCTTTGCAGGATGTTTTAACCATTAAGGGCTGCCGTGAGCACAACCTAAAAAAACATAGATATTACCATCCCCCG
Source organism: Clostridia bacterium (assembly GCA_017481185.1). Next base: position 593 of record JAFUPO010000007.1, read on the forward strand.
GGATAAGCTGGTGGTGATCACCGGCCTTTCCGGCTCAGGCAAGAGCTCTCTGGCCTTTGATACCATTTATGCCGAGGGGCAAAGGCGGTATGTGGAGAGCCTCTCCAGCTATGCCCGGCAGTTTTTGGGCCAGATGGAAAAGCCTGATCTGGACGCCATTGATGGCCTTTCCCCCGCCATTTCCATCGATCAGAAAACCACCAGCCGCAATCCCCGTTCCACTGTGGGCACGGTAACGGAGATCCACGATTACCTGCGCCTGCTCTACGCCCGCATCGGCATCCCCCACTGCCCCCAGTGCGGCAAGGAGATCAGGCAGCAGACCATCGACCAGATGGTGGATCAGATCTTGGCCCTGCCCGAGGGCACCCGGATGCAGATTTTAGCGCCGGTGGTGCGGGCCCGCAAGGGCGAGCACGTAAAGCTCCTTGAGGACGCTTTGAAAAGCGGCTTCGTTCGGGTGCGCATCGACGGGGAAATGTACGAATTGGACGATACCCCCCAACTGGACAAGCAGAAGAAACACCACATTGAGATCGTAATCGACCGGCTGATCATCCGGGAGGGGCGGGAAATGCGCAAGCGCCTGACCGACTCTTTGGAAACGGCCCTCAAGCAGGCGGCGGGGCTGGTGCTTATCGACCTGATGAACGGGGAGGAATTGCTTTTCTCCCAGAACTATGCCTGCCCTGACTGCGGCATCTCCATTGAAGAATTGGCGCCCCGGATGTTCTCCTTCAACAGCCCCTTCGGCGCCTGCCCGGTGTGCTCGGGCCTGGGCACACAGATGAAGATCGCTGAGGACATGATCATCCCTGACCGATCCCTCACCCTCAGGGAGGGGGCCATCAACGCCATGGGCTGGAATTTTGCCGACCCTTCCAGCACGGCCAATATGTTCTTTGGGGCCCTGGCCAAAAAGTATAAGTTCTCTTTGGATGTGCCGGTGGAAAAGCTCTCCCCGGAGGTTATAGATATTCTTCTTTACGGCACCAAGGGAGAAAAGGTGGCTGTTTCCTACCAAAACGCCAGCGGCAAGGGCACCTTTCAAACGGTGTACGAGGGCATCATTCCCTCCCTGCAAAGGCGCTATGAGGAAACCACCTCCGACGCCATGAAAACCGCCTATGAGGAGTATATGGTCACAGACCAGTGCCCCGCCTGCCAGGGCCTGCGCTTAAAGCCCGAGGCGCTGGCGGTGACCATTAACGGCAAGAACCTGGCGGAGGTTTCCAACCTGTCCATCCGGGACTGCCGCCACTTCTTCAACCACCTGACCCTTACCGAAAAGGAGCAGATGATCGCCCAGCAGATCTTGAAGGAGATCAACGCCCGCCTGGGATTTTTGATGGATGTGGGTTTAGGCTA
>JAFUPO010000100.1 GCA_017481185.1 Clostridia bacterium
CAGGCTCGCTGGAACGGCGTTACGCTGGGCGGCGTGAAGCCCGACGGCACTGACGCCTGCAACGAATTGACCCTGCTGTTTATGGAGGCTGCAAACCGTTGCCGCACGCCTCAGCATACCCTGACCCTGCGCGTGCATAAGAATATGCCCAAGGAAGTGATGCGCAATGCTCTTGAGCTTGTCCGCACTGGTATTGGTATGCCTTCCTTTGTTAGCGATGACAACTATATCGACACCCTGGTAGCCAAAGGTATTCCGTTGGAGAAGGCGAGGGACTACTTTATCATTGGTTGCCTGGATGTAAACGTTCCGGAAGGCTTTGGCGCACTGTTCTCCATGACGGTGACGGCGCTGCCCTTCGATACCTTCCTGCACAACGGTTACAGCCCCATTCAGAATTTGCAGGTGGGGCCGAAAACCGGTGATCCTCGAGATATGAAAACCTTTGAGGAATTCCAGGATAAGCTCTTGGAGCACTACAAATACTACCTGGATTGTTATGCCAAGGAGCGCCTGCTGCGCTATTTGGCCCGTTTGGAAGTATTCCAGGATTCCTTCGGCATCAGCTTGTTCTCTGATGGCGTTAAGGTGGGCCAGAGCGGTATGAAGCGCAAGATGCCTTATGAGATCGGGCCTACCATTGGCATGGGTGTGGGCACCATCAATGTGTGCGACTCCTTGAACGTGATCAAAAAGCTGGTCTACGATGAAAAGAAACTGACCATGGATGAGCTTATCAATGCGCTGGATGCCAACTGGGAGGGCGAGCGTAACCAGGAAATCCGCAAGATGTGCCTGGACGTGGTCAAGTATGGCAACGATGATGACTATGCAGATGCTGTGGCCAGCGAGTTCTATGGCAAGCTGGCAGATCTAGGCCTGGCTATTCCTTCCTGGCGCGGCACCAAGTATTGCATGGGCGCGATCTCCATTACGGCCCATGAACCCGGCGGCAAGCTCCTGGGCGCAACGCCCGACGGCCGCTACGCTGGCACCATGCTGGCAGACGGCTGTGCTTCCCCCATCCAGGGTGCTGACGTGAACGGCCCCACGGCTGTTTTGAACAGCGCTGATAAGCTGCCCCAGCACAAGTTCCAGTCCATGCTGCTGAATATGAAGTTCCATCCCAATGCCTTGAAAACCGACGAGGATCTGGACAAGCTGGCGGTTATGATTCACACCTATTTGGAAAATGGCGGTAAGCAGATTCAGTTTAATGCGGTTGATACTGAAACTTTGAAGGCAGCTCAGAAGAACCCTGAAGCCTACCGCGACCTGATCGTTCGCGTGGCCGGTTACAGCACCTACTTTGTGCTGCTCAGCCAGGATATGCAAAACGAGATCATCCGCAGGACCTGCTACGAAGCAGTCTAACGGAACCCCTGTGCCGGCACGGATTTCCGTGCCGGTTTTTTCCATGAAAGGAGCGGTCGCAAATGAACGTTAATATTTTTGATGTCCAACGGTATTCTATTCATGATGGCCCTGGGATTCGCACAACCGTATTTATGAAGGGATGCCCGCTGAGATGCCTGTGGTGTCATAACCCTGAGTCCAATCGCGTTCGTCCGCAGCTAATGACTTACGCGAATCTATGCACAGCCTGTGGTGCGTGCGTTTCCTCCTGCCCGATGGAGTGCATACGCATGGAGAATAATGCGTGCATAACTGATCGATCCAGATGCACGGCCTGCGGCTTATGCGTTTCTGCCTGTCCGCAGCAGGCGCGAGCCATTTCGGGGAGAATCCAGACGGTGGATGAAATAGTGAAGGTCGCTTGGAAGGACAGGCTTTATTATAAAAATTCGGGTGGCGGCGTAACCCTGTCCGGCGGAGAACCTCTGATGCAGGCTGAGGCTGCGGCGGCCCTAACGGACGCATTACATGAAAAAGGCCTTCATGTAGCGATAGAGACCTGTGGGTATGCGCCGTGGGAGCAGGCAAGCAAGGTTTTTTCACGGATGGATCTAATTCTTTACGATCTAAAACACATGGATTCTGCGAAGCATCGCGAGCTGACGGGCGTAGGCAATGAACTGATTCACGAGAATTTGCTTAGGATCGTTTCGGAAACAAAGGCACCTATTTGGCTGCGCCTCCCTTTGATTGCGAGTGTCAATGATTCCAGCGCAGAGTTTGAGGCAATCGCTGCTTTTGCCAAACCCTTTCAAGACCGGGTGGAGCAAGTATGGCTTTTGCCCTATCATGCGCTAGGTACCTCGAAGTTGGAAAGCTTAGGGGAGAGCACAGATAAACTGAATGGCTTTGCGCCGCCTACCAAGGATCATATGCAAAAAATGGCAGACTTACTCATCAACGCTGGTTTCAACGCGGTGATCGGTTAATTTTTGCTGGGTTGTGGTTGTCGAAAATTTTTTTTGTGATTTTTAGCGAAATCTACTTGACAACAAGATTGTCGGCAATTATAATAAACATAATTGTTGAACAAAAATGTTTTATAGGTGGAAAGAGCTATGACTGCACACGATTTTCTAAAAGGCGCGTGGGATTTACATGTGCACACCGACCCCGATGTAATTCATCGCAAGTTGACCGACCTTGAAATGATGCGTAGACTTGCTGCTTGTGGTATGAAAGGCTATGCCATCAAGAATCACGTCTCAATGACTTCTGGCCGCGCACGGCTGATGAACGAGCTCAGCCAGGAGAACCAGTGGGGTGTGACGGCAATTGGTTCAGTTACCCTTAACAACTCAGTGGGCGGCATTAACCCCGGCACTGTGGAATTGGCTTGCCGCGACGGCGCGAAGATCGTTTGGCTGCCAACGATTGATTCCTTAAGCGAAAGCCGCCACATAGAAAACAATATTGCCCACGCTGACGATAAAACCAAGATGCCTTTTTTCGCACGGCTTAGAGTAGACCTGGGTGAGAAGAATATGCTATCAACCCCGCTGTGCCTGTTAAACGAAAATGGCGAGCTTACTCAGAAGGCTCTTCAAGTGATTGAAATTGTTAAGGATCATCATGTGATGCTTGCAACTGGCCACATCGGCCGAGAGGAAACAGTGGCTATTGCAAAGGAATGTCACAAACGAGGCTTTAAGAAACTGGTTATTACCCATCCTAGCTTTCCGACTACTTCCTTTACGAAGGAAGAACAAAAAGAGCTGGCTGATTTAGGCGGCTGGATCGAGCACTGCTTTACAACGCCCTATACGGGCAAAATCGCTTGGGAAACCGTTTATGAGCAGATTCGTTACGTAGGTGTTGACAAATGCTTTGTTTCCACTGACCTGGGCCAGCCTGCCTACGTTTATCCTGATGAAGGGATGCTTGGATTTGCCCAAAACCTGATGGACAATGGATTTACTGATGCTGAAATCCGCCATATGTACTGCGAAGTACCTGATATGCTGATGGATTGATAGAAGGAGCGTTTGTATGATGTTTGATACCTCGAAGCCGTTATTGGTTGTTTCGGGACATGCGGCAGATTTTGTTTGGCGGTCGGGCGGAACCATTGCTAAATATTGCAAGCATGGAGTGCCTGTTAAAGTTGTGGTCCTCAGTTATGGTGTTCGCGGCGAGTCCAACGATCTTTGGAATCAGCCGGGGCAGACCTATGAAAGCGTTCGTGAAATTCGTGCAAAGGAGGCGGCTGAGGCTGCCGCGTGCCTGGGCGTTACAGACATCGAATTCTGGGATCTGCCTGATTATTATATGCCTCTGGATGACGATGCTTTGGTGGAACGGCTGGCGGTGTTGATTCGCACTTTTAAGCCTTGGAACATTATTACCCATGGCGAGAAGGATCTGCTCAATCCCGATCACGATGCCGTAAACCGTTTCGTTTTCAAGGCGAGTGTGCTTGCGATTTCCAACGGTGTTCGCATTGAAGGAACGCAGACTTCAAAGCAAACGCGTATTTTCGGTTTTGAGCCTCACCAGCCTGAGATTTGTGACTTTAAGCCTGAGGTGCTTATTGATATTACCGAAACCATGGATGCAAAGGTCGCTGCAATGAACTGCTACAAGGCTCAAAAGCATCTGATTGAGTACTACACCCATCGTGCTTTTATGCGCGGAAACCATGCACGCCGTATTTCTGGTATTCAGCAATACAAATTTGCTGAAGCTTTCACAAGAAGATTCCCCTATGTTGGCGAAATTCTGGTATAATAGACCATGATAATTCGCTAAAGGGGGATTCACATGAAAAATGCGAATCAGGTGACTTACGAACACATTAAAGAAAGGATCATGAACGGAACCTATCGGCCTGCCCAGCGATTGCTGGAGAGCCAGCTGGCGGAGGAGATCGGCGTCAGCCGCAATACGGTAAAAAAAGCCTTAATGGCTATTGAGCGCGAAAAGCTCATTACCATTGAGGACAACCGGGGCGCAACCGTTACTTCGCTTAGTTTCGACGAGGTCCTGGAGTATCTGGAGATCCGTATCGAGCTGGAAAAAATCATCGGCAAGTATTCCGTTCGCAACATTACCGAGGCAGAACTAGACCAGCTGGAACAGTACTGGCTCCAGATGAAAGAGGCTATTTTAAAAGAAGAGTTTGAAACATACTCCGCCTGCAATCGCAATTTTCATAAGATCATCTACGAAGCGTCTAAGCACACTTTAACAACCGGCTATATTCTCAGCATCAAGACGCAAATCCATCATCGCTTCCAGTTTAAGCCCTTGGCTTTGCCTGGGCGGGCACAGCAGTCTTTGAACGATCATTACCAGATTCTGTTGGCCCTTAAGGAACGCAATGAGGAAAAGGTTATCGCAAAAATGCAGGAGCATGTGCAGAATCTGGTCAACTGCATTATCGCCAATAGACAGCTATTAATGTAACGGGGGCAATTGAATGAGCGATTACAAGCCTTATCCTGAGCTTTTACCTGATGAGTTGGTCAGCCGCGCAAAGAAATTAGGCACCGCCCTTTTGTGCGATGGCATGAACGGTATGGGAGTTGAGCGCAACGGTGCGCTTGATGCGCAGATCATGCCGGTGGACAGCACCATGGTTATGGCGGGTACTGCCTGTACGGTAGAAACCGGCGATGGGGACAACTTTCCCATTCATGTGGCTGTTTATCAGGGAAAGCCCGGCTATGTGATGATGATTGCAGGCCAGGGATATATGCACAGCGCTTATTTGGGCGACTTGATCGCCGGCGCTGCCAACGCCATCGGCTTTGAAGGCATGGTGGTGGATGGGTGCATCCGGGATAGGCTGGGGCTCAAGGAATTAGGGATGCCGATGTTTGCCCGCGGCTATATGCAATGCTCTCCTGCTAAGCGGGGCCCTGGAAAGATCAATACGCCTGTTGCTTGCGCTGGTGCGCAGGTCAACCCGGGCGATTTGGTTGTCGGAGATTGCGACGGTGTTGTTGTGATTCCTCGTCACCTGATTGAGGCTGTTTTGGAAAAAGCGGAAACAAAATTGATCTATGAGACCAA